>JAKQFZ010001076.1 GCA_029558215.1 Candidatus Omnitrophota bacterium | reverse complement strand
GAATACATAGGGGCGCAGGCTTCCAGCCTGCAGAGAAGAAGAATGCAGACAGGATGTCTGCGATACAATAGATGAGCAGCCTGCAAAGGAGCGCACGATGCCCTCAGATTATCAAGGGATCAAGAGATGCCTTCAAAGTTTCGACTTCAAGACGCTTTTCATTGAGGAACTCGGTTGGAATTACCATAACGCCAGCCTTGATATCGCTGTAGATGGAGTGCAGTACAAACTGCGCGCCGTTGCCGAGAAGTGCGGCATGGCTGTTTTTGTGTGTTGTGCTGCTGGAGACGGAAAGATCCCTGAGATACGAATCCTCCGCAGGATAGAGCATCAAGTGGCGCGAAGTGTTCATGAGCATCTCATCATCTTTCATAACAAGACCAAACAGATTTGGCAGTGGGTCAAACGTGAGCCGGGTCGTTCAGCGAAAGCGCGGCACGGCACCTATCACGTCGGGCAACCGGGAGACTCACTGATTCAAAAGCTCCGGGCGCTTGCCGTCTCTCTTGAAGAAGAAGAGAGGCTCACGCTGCCTGACATCACCGGAAGGGCGAGAAGGGCTTTCGATGTCGAACGAGTCACAAAGAGGTTCTATGACCGTTTCAAAAGTGAACATGCCGCTTTTCTGAGTTTCATCGAGGGAATTCCCGATGAGGAACTGGAGCGTTGGTACGCTTCGGTGATGCTCAACCGTCTGATGTTCATCTATTTCATCCAGAAGAAAGGATTCCTGGATGGGGATCAGGATTACCTCAGGAAGAAACTGAGACAATTCGGAGTGGACGGGATGGACGGTATGGACGAACTGGACAAGAAGGGAGAAAAGAAGAGCAGAACACACGCTTTTTACCGAAGTTTTCTCTGTCCGCTGTTCTTTGAGGGATTCGCCAAGCGGGAACAAGATCGCTCTCCTCAGGTCAGGAGGATTCTGGGCAAGGTTCCCTATCTGAACGGTGGTATTTTCATGCCCCATCAGATCGAGCAGAGATACGGTCAGGAGATTCACATTCCCGACGTGGCATTCGACAAGCTTTTCGAGTTCTTCGATGCCTATCAGTGGCATCTCGATGAACGACCGCTGCGAGCCGATAACGAGATCAACCCGGATG
>JAKQFZ010001031.1 GCA_029558215.1 Candidatus Omnitrophota bacterium | reverse complement strand
GCAACTCCCCTCGACACTGAGCGTCAGTGCCTTCTGCTCTCGATTCCATAGGACACTCATCCCAGGATTGGCTAAACGCACTGAGCCGTCCGGCAGAATCTCCGGCGTAGCATCGGCCAATGAGAAGCGGCTCGCCCACTGACAGAGGTTCCAGCGAGGAGTGCCCGTTGCATCCCGCGCCAAGACTGTCTTCCCGTACAACGGTCGTTCAAAGACGCTCGTCGCCGTGACCTGCATGCCTCTGTCAAATAAGCGATCATCCAGCAGTGAGATTGTTTCTGCTTGACTCATTCTGCTCCCCCAGATTACAGACAAGAACACGAGCATCCAGCGACATCCTGCTGCTCCACTGACAACGCTCCTTCTTCTGAAACGGAATTCACTGGCATGCATCCGTGCCTCATTGCTCCTGCTCGCTGAGCCTCGAACGCAGTCTCAGGCAAGGCGCTAAGGCTTAGGCAAAGCCCGCCTATTCAATCTCAAAGATGAAGAGATCCTTGAACTCGATTGGGTCGCCATGGTGTTGAAGCGCGATGGGGCCCTCCTGGGGAACTCCGGGAAGTTGTGCATTCTCCAGAACGATCTGACCATTGAGTCTTACGGACAACCGGTCGCCGATCATGACGATGGTGAAGTCGTTCCATTCGCCCAGAGGCTTGTCAGCGCAGACTTTCGGTGTCACACCCCGAACAACTTCAGGCGACATCTCGGGATCAGTTCGATAGCCGTAGACCTCACCGCTACCGATAGGCCATTGCCAGATATTTATCTGGCTCTTGGAACTGCCCCTGAGATAGATGCCACTGTCCACGGAGAAAGCAACAGAAACCTGCTTCTGTTTCCCCTCCTCATCCAAATCGTAAGTTCCGTCGGGGAGGATGACTGCCACTTCACGCATGTCAGGCTCTCTGACTGTCCGCCATTGGACTTTAAGAATGAAATCCCGATAGGCCTTCTCCGTCCAGAGATTGGGGTCGCCCCCGGGACTGCGCTGACCATCATGGACGATGCGTTGTTCGACCACAGTCCAATGATCCTTGGCCCCTTCAGAAACCTTCCAACCGTCAAGACTGACTCCGTCAAACAAAGGCACGAAACACGGTGTATCCGGAACAACTTTCTCTGACTCCGCAAAGACCGGCATCATGCAACTCAGCAACACAACAGACGCTATCATCTTCAAGTGCATCTTCTCTTCTCCCAGTCGAGCAGTCTGAACCGCTGATTTATGATGATTCAAGAATGGCACAGAACTCAGGAATCTTCAAATCGGCACAATCCTGGAACCTGTTCCAACACTTGGCGCAGCAGAATCTCACATTCCTGCCAATGCCCAAGTCAGCAAAGCCAGTTGGGCATCTCTGTCACGCCCTTTGAGATAGACCAAACCGATGGGATAGCCGAGAATGACGACTCCGGGTTTGTGGGCTGCCTGGGAACCAGCTGTGGACGACAGTGCGTGTTGATAGGAACTCCCGAATCCGCTCAAATCCAATGGCATTGGACATGGGCCTTCGATTGAGATATCCACTTTTCCCAATTCCCCTGAAGCACTGATCACCTTCCCGTTCGCTGCGAAGGAAGGGATACTGGGAACGTCTATGATTGTGGGCAAGGGAACTGCTTCGAGTTTGTTGCGTTGTGATGAGGACAGCAATTCCACCGGTGAGAATGCCCGAAAGATCGCTCTGTACCCCGACAGATCCTCATCGAGATTGTCCTCACAGATGATTCGGGTTGGAATGCCGAGCTGTGTGAACATCCGGTACACGCCAAACTGAGCATCATGAAGCCATTCGGTTTTTTCACGATAGGTGTAGTTAGCCCATTTCGACATGAAAAGCAGAACTGTTGCCCGCTTGTCAGGAGTCACACTGCTTGGCACCGCATCGCATTCGTTCCACACTTTGATCAAGTCCAGAAGAACCGCATGCTGTGACGGGAGATTCTCAGAAGTAGGAGAAATTGGCGACCTTGAGTCCCGCTCCTGCCCATGCGGCAGACTGCCCGATGGCGATGAGACCGAGACGTGTGTACCCGTGCTGATCGAGCAGGCTGGGACCGTCAAACTCAAATTCGGTTGGCAGCCCAGTGATGCCCTGAAAGGCTTTCACGGAAGCTCCCGCAAGCCAGGACTCCTCTCCCGCGTGCCAGAAAAAGTCGTAGGAATGCACCACCTGGTCGGCCCCACGACTCGACCCCCAGTAGTCCAGATTGCTCATCGAAGCGCTGAACCGCCGATAACTTTCTCCAAGCGGCGATGAGATCTTTGCATTCGGATCGCCCAGCCGAATGGCTTCAGTAAATCTCCCAACCGCAGCTCTCCAACTATGCTCTCGAAATGCAATGGCAGCGCGACTTGCCTCATCCAAATCGGGCGTCCCTGTTGTCTCTTGAGGAACTGGTGGCACGTCTGGCAGCAGCACTGAGTCACCGGCAACATCCGCAAGCCATTCCGGTCTGGGTGGCTGAATGCTCTCACGCCAGAGCGCAAGGCTCGACGGATCATAGCTCCACCAGTCAGCCCATTTGAGTTCAGCATGAACTCCGATAAAAGCGTTGTAGTACAGATCCTTGCCGACAAACTGACGGCTGAGGGCGGTACACATTGCCCCATAGTACCCCCAAAAACGCGGATCGTTGATCGAAGGAATCCGAATCGGAGCATAGGCACCGTCTGCCGTCTTCCAGAAATCGCCATTGTACCAGTCAGGTGTAGCGCTGCCGTAATAGCTGTTCACCCTGAGACGCATACCGATCTTGTGCCTTTCACAGATCGCTAGACGATCTGATACAAACGAGAAATCATAGACGCCCGGGGACGGTTCAACCCTTCTCCAGGGAACGGAAATTTCGATACGTGTGAATCCCAAAGAGGCAAGGTCATTGACCCAGTTCTCAAAAAGGTTCAAGTCCTGACATGGGCTTGTCCAATCCCAGATGTCAAACGAACGTTCCGCAGAGAAAACCAACTTGTCATCAGTATTCGTATCCATCGGCGGTTGAGCCTCCACGAGTCTCCCGAGCAGTGCAAAGACCACGAACAGAAGTGCCAACAGGAAGCAAGCCGCGCATCGCGTTCTGCTTCCTGTCTGTGATAGCCTGGAACCATCCCACATTCCATTGAGCATTGCGTGTAGTCCAGTATTCGTTGATTTGGACGAAGAAACCGTCAGAACGATACCACCGACAAGCAGTCTGCGCAATGACCACGACCGTGAATCTGCGGTTTGAAGGTAAGTTTTTGTCCTTGACACTCGTAGGCCGTTGTGGGACAAATAATTCGTTCACAATGGATTACGTTGTGAGCCAAGTATAGTGCAGTGGCTCGGGCGATTAGCTCAGCTGGTTAGAGCGCCAGTATCACAAACTGGAGGCCACTGGTTCAAGTCCAGTATCGCCCACCAGCCTAAACAACACATCCTTCAACACTTACTTCAAGCATCGGTTCAAGGTC
>JAKQFZ010001010.1 GCA_029558215.1 Candidatus Omnitrophota bacterium | reverse complement strand
GATTCATTTTCGATGTGTCCAAGGACATCAACGTTCGCAAAGTTGCCCACGATGAGTTGGTGTTTCTTGCCGAGACATCCCGAGATGAGGGCATCACAAACGCCCTTCGCACTCAACTCAGGAACTTCCGCATAATTGGTGACGCCTTTGGGAGACGGGATGGTGATCCGCTCTTCTCCAGGTTCCGCTTCCTGGCTTTTTCCATTGAAGAAGTAAGAGAGGTGAACGGCCTTTTCTGACTCGGCCACTTTTAGTTGACGTAGACCAGCCTGCGATACTGTTGCTGAGAGAGTTTGTGCGAGATGCTCTTCAGGTGGAAAGGCCACTCGAACATCCAGAGACGGGTCGTATTGGATCATCGTCACAAACTCGGATGTTCCACCGCTGGTCACAAAATGCGAGAAGGCTGGATCCGTGAAACTCTGCGTGAGTTCGATCTCCCGCTCGCCACGGATGTCGTAAAAGATGACCGGTTCTCCAGGGAGAATACGCCCTGTTGGCAAACCGTCTGCTCCCAGGAGTGCCAGTGGCTCCATCGCCTCATCTTCGTCACCTCGGGCATACGCCGCAAGGACTGCTTTTGCCATCGGATAATCAGTTGGTTTGGGTTCTGTCATAATGAGGGGGAGAATAGACCAGACATCGCCTCAACGTCAAGAAAGGGATTCAGCGCGGATTCTGGGTCAGAGCGGAGAAACCGTCGAGACTCAGGGAACCAGACCAAGAAAGAACAACAAGCCGTCGAGAATTGTCAGAGGATGAGGCGGACATCCCGGGATGAACAAATCCACAGGCAGGAGATCAGTTACTCCGTTGCATACTTCGTCGTGGTCAATATAGGGTCCACCGGAGATGGCGCAAGAGCCTGTGGCGATGACGATCTTGGGATCAGGAACTGCCTCATAGGTCTTCAGCAAGGCCAGTTTCATGTTCTCTGAGACCGGTCCGGTAACGAGAAGTCCATCAGCGTGTCGTGGCGACGCGACAAACTGCATTCCGAAACGACCGATATCCCACGCCAGGGTTCCGAGGACATTTGAATCCGCCTCGCAGGCATTGCAGCCCCCTGCGCTGACCTGTCGGAGTCTCAGCGATCTCCTGAAGAGTCTCTGTTTCAAATCTTCTATCGCGGCATGGCGCTCACGTTGTGCGTTGACGACCACGAGGTCTTCTCTGCTTGTTCTTGCGAGTCGGTACTCGCGGGTGAAGGTGATAGTCTGTTGTGGACAGACATCTGAACAAGCGCGGCAGAAAAGGCATTTGCCTGTATCAATGGTGACGCTGTCTGCTGAGTCTTGGCGACAGATCGCTCCCGTTGGGCAGGCATCCAAGCAGAGTCTGCACGTGCCGCAGTTTCTCTGGCTGTCAATATGGGGCATACCGGCAAATCTCTCGGGGAGATCCGGCGGACGGGCACTAGGATAGCGCATGGTTTTTTGTCCCTGATGATATCGTGCCGCGAGTACGCTCAACATGTGCCCGTTCTCCTATAAATCGTGTCCGCAGTAAGAGAGGTTGAAACTCTTGTTGCACAGAGGGAAATCGGATATTTGTTCATCTCGCATGGCATAGGCCAGCGCAAACCAGTTATGGAATGAGGGATCCACGATCTTGTACCGAAGCAAGCGACCTTCTCCATCGGTGATGGCAACATGGCAAATCTCGCCTCGCCATCCCTCCGTTAGGGAAATCGCAATGTGTCTGGCGAGCAGTCTCTGCTTATCGGATGGAGCCAGCACTGAACCTGTTGGAAGTATCCCAAGCTGTTCTCGAACGAAAGCGAAAGACTGCTGTACCTCAAGCCATCGCACCATGGCTCTGGCAAAGATTTCTCCAGTGTTCCAAGTGACAGTTGGAATCTGACATGACTGAAACATGCCGTAAGGAAAATCCTTCCGAACGTCCCGTGCGATGTCGCAGGCTCTTGCAGCAACACCCACAAAACCCAACTCTTCACAGACAGACTTGTCCAAGACTCCTGTGCCTTCGAATCTCGCAAGAACAGACGGAGTGCCCCAGAGCAGGTTCACCGCTTCTTGAGTGTCTCTTTGTACACTTGCGAGTCGCGACTGCAGTTTCTCGATCTGCTCAGGCACAATGTCGAAATGAACGCCTCCAGGTCTCACAAGTCCCCTGCCGAAACGATTGCCACAAATCTCAGCCGTGATATTCAAGATATCCCCACGTATCCTGCCGCAATACGACTGGGTTGGGAGAAAACCAATATCAGCGGCGAGCGCACCCAGGTCGCCCACATGGTTGGCAAGTCGTTCGAGTTCCTGAGCGATGCCTCTTATCGCATCAGCCCGCTGTGGAACGAGGCATTGTGTCAATGATTCCAGAATCCCACAATAGGCTATGGAATGAGCTATGGTCGTATCACCGGAAAGCGTCTGGATTTGGCTGAGCGTCTTGGTGTTGGGTTCCCCAACGAGTGTTCTTTCGATCCCCCGATGTTGGTATCCGAGAGAAATCTCCAAGTGATGAACTGTCTCGCCGTGGCATTGGAATCTGAAATGTCCGGGTTCAATGACTCCTGCATGAACCGGGCCTACTGCGACCTCATGGATTTCCTCTCCGCTGATGGAGAAGTACTTGGTAACTCCGCACTCGACGACTTCAGTGCCATGCTGTCGGTTGGACTCATTCAGCGATGGCTGAAAACGCACTGGCTTGAGCCAGGGATGACCGATGGGCTCCATTTGCCATTGTTCAGCCATCTCCCGCTCGAAAAGATGAGCCTGGGGGCAGTCCGGAGTAAGCGACGGATAGCGGTCTTTCACATTCATGCAGGCGATACTGAGAAGGCTGGTCTTGTGCGAGGCCATGACGGCAAACACCCGCAGGTAGCCGTCCTCCAAAGGTGCGGCAAAAAGAGACGCAATGCTTTCTCCGCGTCCGACTGAATCAATGACATGTGTTCGGAAATCAGAGACGCTCAGACACGGAACATCTCCAAGTGCTGCTTTCCCACAATTTCGAATACGCAATGCTTCGGTCACTTTACACCTTCCAGAACGGCTGCCGCCTTGCGGAGAACCTCGGTCAGTGGAGCGGGCAACCACATGCCGAGGAGCAGCAAGACCAACAGGGGCGCCAGCACAAGAGCCGTGTCGAGAATTCGAAGGCGTTCCGCAGAGGACTCCTGTTTGGACGGCTCCCATGCCATGTGTATGACATGTCGCAACGCCCCAACGAATACTACGCTCATGCCACCAAGAAAGAGAAACGAGATCCAATACTTGTGTGTGGCAATCGATGCTTTGAGGAGGAGAAACTCGCTCAGAAAGAGCGCAAAAGGATATACGCCAATGAGCGCCAGTAGGCTTCCCAAGAGCCCCACGCCCCAAACCGGAGACACGCGGAGTATATCTGTCATCTGTCCCATGTCATGGGACTTGTATCGCTGTCCCAGGCTTCCAGCACAGAAGAAAGCAAGCGTCTTGCACAACGAGTGATTAAAAACATGGAACAGACCTGCAAAAGTCCCGATACCTCCAAACCCAATTCCCAGTGTGATAATCCCGAGGTGCTCGACACTGTGATAGGCGAGCAGGCGCTTTATGTCGTGCTGAGCGATGATGAAGATCGCAGCGATGAGAATCGAGAAAATGCCCAGACACATGAGGATACCATGCGCCCAACCGACACTCCCTGTTGCTGTCTCCACAACCGGAAGACATCGGAGGATGCAGTACAGGGCGGCATTGAGCAGAAAACCGGAGAAGATCGCAGAAACAGGAGCAGGTGCCTGGCTGTGCGCATCTGGCAGCCAGTTGTGCATGGGTGCCAAGCCTGCTTTTGTGCCATATCCCACCACGAGAAAGATGAAACCTGCCTTCAGGAGTGTGGGATGCAGCATACCGGTGACATCCATCAGATTGCTCCAAAGGAGCGCCTCGGACCCATGAAGGCCGGCTGCTTTGGTTGAGGCGGCGATGAACAGGGTGCCAGTGAAAGCCAGTGCGACGCCGACAGAGCACATGAGAAGATACTTCCACATCGCTTCCAAAGAAGCTGGGGATGTGTGAATGCAGATAAGAAAAGCTGTAAGAAGCGTCGTGGCTTCGATTCCAACCCACATAATGCCAAGATTGTTGGACACCAACACCAGTAACATTGCAGCCATGGAGCCAAACCATAGAGATCCGAATCGTCGTGCCGTTTTTGTGTCGAACGTCTCCTTCTCAATTTCCAGGCGGAAGTAACACATGCAGTACAGAGAACTAAGCCAGAAGACGATGAGCATGACGATCAGATGGTAGCCCGAGAGGGCGTCAAGCATGAACCATCGGTGCGCATCAAATAGAGTGCCCCGAGTGAACACAAGCGTTGTGGCATAGCCACCGAGGATGGCGACCAATGTCGTGCCCACCGCGCAGAAAGCCACGATAGATCGTGGGGAGGAAAGAGTGAGGCAGATCAGGCTGAATAGTACAGGCAACAAAACGAGCAGTGGCAACGGATGCAATGTGTTCATTGTTGCGTCAGCCTCTCAAAGTGGATAGTTGGTCAGAGTCAATATGATCGAACTCACGGCTGATCCGATGGATGGCAATACCCATGACGAAAACGCCGACAAAGACATCCAACAGGACTCCGAGTTCAATCAGAAACGGGGTTTCCTGAACGATTCCCACACTGATGATATAGATGCCGTTCTCAAGAGCAAGATATCCCAACACCTGACTGATGGCAGTCTTGCGGGCGATAATCAAGAGCAGTCCAATCATAATTGTGGAGAAGGCAACAGGAACCATCAGTTTCGACACAGTACTGACCGGCAGATGGAGTCTCCCATCAAGCCAGAAGGCAACGATAATACATAGGATGCCCGCAAACAGTGATGCGGAGTACCCAAGGAAAGGATCAACTTCTCTCTTTGTCCGGGATGCACTCATGGCTCTCAAGAGAAGATAAGGAAACACGAAGCCCTTGAGTGCAATAGTCAGGATTCCGAGAGATAACATGGATTCACTTGTCGCAACTCCCAACAGACCTGTGATGACGCCTTGCACCGCAATCATCTTGATGCATGTTCTGAGCCTGCTGCTCCCAAGAAGCACGAAGTCGGTGAGGATCAGCAGAAACAGAATCGAGTCCAACAGAGTAATCATCTTCCCGACAACCTCAGCACCAAGATGAAGGCAAGAATCGAAAAGACGACCGCACTGGAGAGCAGTCTGGGAACAGTCAGAAGGCGAAGGCGGGCCATCACAGATTCGATGACTCCGACGAGAATCGCCACAAGGATCATCCCTCCCGCAAATGCTCCAACTGCTGTCAAGCCCTTCATTTCAAGACACGACAAAACCGTGTTCACGATCAGCGCACTAAATATCCACAATTTCAGAGAAGCGGTGTAGAGAATCACGCCAAGATCCGGTCCACCGTAGTCCAGAACCATCACTTCGTGAATCATGGTCAGTTCCAAATGTGTGTTCGGATCGTCAACTGGGATGCGCGCATTTTCCGAGAGAAGGATGATCAAGAAAGACGCCACGGTCACTGCCAATGCGGGTCCTGCTGCGAGCCACGCTGCTGAGTTCAAACCAGCAAACATTCCCGAAAGGCTCATGGTTCCAGATAACTTCGCCAAAACGGCCATACCAAGAAGCAGTGCAGGCTCCGCAATGGCGGAGAAGGTGACTTCGCGACTTGCTCCCATTCCCTCGAAACTGGAGCCCGTGTCAAGCGCAGCAACGACCAGGAAGAAACGCATCAATCCAAGTAGATATGCCATGAAGATGATATCGCCCTGGAAAGCAAACAACGCTCGATTGCCAAGGGTGGGAATGAGCATAACGGCACAGACAACACAGGCAACACCGACCAGAGGGCTGATTCTGAATACCCAAGTCGTTGTGCCACTGTAAACGAAGCCCTTCTGGAGAAGTTTCCAGATGTCTCGGTAGACTTGCACAAGCGGCGCCCCATGCCGACCGGCAAAGATTGCTTTTGTCCTGTTGATGACGCCCAGGAGAAGAGGAGCCATCACCAGAGCAAGCACTATAGACAAGACTGAAACCAGATTCATCTCTTCGTCCTACAATTTCCAGATCAGAAGAACCAGCAATGCTGCGACAATGGAAAGAATGTATAGATTCAGGCGGCCGTGCTGAATCCAATGAAACTTCGACAGAGTGGATTCCACGGCAGTAAAAATCGGTTTGTAAAAGTGCTCACGGTACACGTCAGGCGTGTGACTGGAGAATTCAGCCGATTCGGGAAAGTACCCCTCGGGCTTCCTCAACTCATGTTTTGTGCGAAGAAAAGGCAGGAACAGTTGAATAATGGGTTGAACAAAGGATGAGGAGGTGTATTGCATCCGAGGTGTGGGTGCTGCGTAGCCACAGTCCCATGTGACCGTCTTGGCGCTCTTTCGCTTGGAGAGGAGTCGGAATCGCACGAACAGTAATGCCATCAGCAACGCGAAGAAGAATGTGAAGAAAGAGGCGACAACAGCAATGGCCTGCAAGAAGCCCATCATGTCGGTCAGTGAATCCGCTTGCCACGCATGCAGATCCGCCAACTGCCCAACAACAATGTGGACAGGCGACAGGCCAATCTCCAGGACAAACGTGCTCAGGATACCGATGGCGAAACAGGTCAGAGCAAGTACAATCATGGGCACCAGCATCTGCCACTTGGTCTCCTGCGCGTGAGCAGTATGTTCCGATCGGCTCTCTCCCAGGAAGACAACGCCAAATGCCTTTGTAAAGCAGGCAAGTGCCAAGCCTCCAATCAGGGCAAGAGATCCAATGACCAAGAGGCAAAGAGACTGCCCTGCAACTGGGATGGCTTGGGAACCAATGAGCGATTTGAAAGAAGCGTAGTAGATGATGAACTCGCTGACGAATCCGTTCAGTGGCGGCAGTCCGCATATCGCCAGAGAACCCACCAGGAAGGTGACGGCAGTCACCGGCATCTGTTTCATCAGTCCGCCAAGATGATCCATTTCTCGGGTTCCGGTCGCCTGAAGTACGGAGCCGACACTCATGAAGAGCAGCGACTTGAAAATGGCGTGGTTCATCACATGAAGGATGGCTCCGAGAAAGCCTGCGGTTGCCATGACTCTGTGACCATACGAAAGCCCAAGCATTCCAATTCCCAACCCGAGTGCGATGATCCCAATGTTTTCAACGCTGTGATAGGCAAGCAGTCTCTTGAGATCATGTTGCGCAAGGGCGAACAAGACTCCCATGACCCCTGAGATGACACCAATGGCAATGAGAGTCCATCCCCACCAAGCGGGAGGCACACCGAGAAAAGTCAACGTCCTTATCAGGCCATAGATTCCCGTCTTGATCATCACGCCACTCATGACGGCGGATACGGGAGAGGGGGCGGCAGGATGGGCATCCGGCAGCCAGACATGCATTGGCATAAATCCTGCCTTTGTGCCGAATCCGATCAAGGCAAACACGAAAAGCAGACTCTTTGCGGTGCCAGTTGCACCGAGTCCGGTGAAACCACCGAAGTTCATTGTTCCTGCCTGCCTGTCGAGAAAAAGGAACATCACCAGAAGAAAGGCCGTCCCAAGATGCGTTGCAACTAGATATGTCCAGCCGGCTCGTCGAACGCTGATGTGTTCATTTTCATAGATCACGAGGAAGAAGGAAGCCAGGGACATCAACTCCCATGCCGCAATGAACAGGATGCCGTTGTCCGCAAGGACGACAAGCACCATACTTGCTGTCAGCAGATTGAAGAAGAACCAGAACAACCCAATGTTCTTCTTGCCGCCCAAGTG
>JAKQFZ010001007.1 GCA_029558215.1 Candidatus Omnitrophota bacterium | reverse complement strand
ACAACTCCTTGCTGTTGACCACGACAGAAATCCCGTCGAGCACTCTGAACGAGACTCCCTATCGGGATGCACTGGATCAAGCCGGTAATATGCGATGAGGCTTGGATACATGATCAGAAAACAACAGTGGCCACTGACATCTGACGACCGCACACCCTGTGACAGCCGGAAGAATGCTCTTCCTTGCCACGGTGGCGGAGTATGTCGGGAAAGTCAGCGTGGAGTTGCCCTGATGATTGTTCTTTGGGTGGTCATCATCCTTTCGACGCTAGTTGTTTCTTTGGCCTATCAGTCAAAGATGGACATTAAGATGATGGGCTATCAGATGTCGGAAGTCAGGGCGAGGTATGTGGCACGCGCAGGCCTGGCACGGGCGCTGGTCTATATCCGAGAGGATGTTCTGAAGGACAACGATGACTTTCCCGAAGACCGAGAACCAATCAACGAGATCCTTTCAGAGGATGAAGGGGCGATCATGCCCTATGACGCCTACATAGAGGCATGGCACAACAATCCAGACAACTACGACAATGTCGAGTTCGCAGGAGGCACCCTCGATGTGAAGGTGTGGGATGAATCCAGTCGGCTCAACCTGAACTCATCCTATGTGCTTGCCAACCAGGACGTGGTCAAGGGATTACTTCTCTTTTTGGGACATGATGAGGATACAGCGCAAGAGGTCTCTGCAGCGATCATAGACTGGATCGACACAGACACCGAGCCCAGCGACGGGGGGGATCAAGCCGATTGGGGCGATGAGCAGTCGGAAGACACCTACTACAATCCCGATCAGGATCCGGATGACATTCTGGAGTTTGGTCCTGAGTACGTGAACAAGAACGGTCCTCTGGACAGTGTTGAGGAACTGCTCTTGGTTCGTGGCGTCACCCCGTTGATCCTCAATGGTGAGGATGCCAATGGGAACGGGGAACTTGACGACAACGAAGATGACGGCGATGCCAATGCCCCATCAGACAATGAAGACGGAGATCTGCAGTTGGGTTTGAAGGATTTTGTGACCGTGCACTCGAATCGGTATGTCAATCTCAACACGGCTCCGTGGCAGGTCATTGCAGCACTTCTCTATCCCATGTATGAAGATGAGGCTGAAGATATCGCTAAGGAGATCGTCGAATATCGAGATGGTTTTGACGATACTCCGGGCACCGATGATGACAAACCAATGCGCACACTGGACGACAGCGACGGGGACGGATATGATTTCACACAGGTGGATAATTTCACCCAGGCGGATCTCCGCAGTCTCGGGTCGGTTGTGACGCGGGGTTCGGACTATTACCGCGTCGTGAGTTCCGGTGAAGTGCATGGAGTGCGAAAAACGCTGACAGCAATTGTCTGGCGTGAGTATAATCCCAACCGCCTGACTCGATCCGAGGCGTTGGGACTGGAACCGACGGACGACGAGGAGATTCCGCAGAAGGTCATCATGACCATTCTGGACTATCGAGAGGACTAGATTTAGAGCGAATCTGATTTCTGCCGAAAGTGATCATCGCTTCACTGCGAGGCAACGCTTCCGGCAAAACCACCAGAGGGAGACAGACTGGCTTGAGCAGCAAGAAGAAACAGACACTGGTCAGGAATGCTTCAACGACCGGCTTTGAACTGGACGGACGCTTCATCCGTGTGGCGAGTCTGGCTCGCGATGCCAAAGGGAATCTTCGGCTGAACGGCTGTTTCAAGAAGGAGATTCTCCTTCCTGAGGACTCCCATGATGTGGATGCTTTGTCCGAGCGAGTTGCAGATGGACTGAGGTCTCTCGTTGCAGAACACAAACTCTCTGTGGGGAAAGTGATTTCCTCGCTTGCACGGGAAGTTGTTGCCACACGCAACATTCGGCTTCCTTCACAGCAGACTGTGGAAATCGAAGAGATGCTCAACTATGACGTGGAGAGGCATGTGCCTATTCCCGCTTCGGAACTCAATCTGGCCTTTGACATCCTGGGCTACCCCGATGAGCTGCACTCTCAAGTGCTTCTGTTTGCCGCGCCGGAGAAGGAAGTGTCGCAGCATCTCAAGACCATGGAGATGGCTGGGTTGGATCCAGCCGAGATCTATGTTGATGTGCTGGGAACGGCGCGCTCTTTCAGTGAGGAGTCTCGGAATAAGCCCCTCTTCTGTGTTCTGCACCTGGGTGTTCACATGGTCAACTTCCTGGTTCTCAAGGAAGGCAAACTCTACTTCGCGAGAAGCATCCCTGCCGGTCAGGATCGCCTGAAGTCGTTCATCGCTGATGAAACCGAGGATCTGGATGAGAAGATCCTAGACTTTCAGGAATCTGACGAGCGGATCCGAAGAGTTCAGGACGAATGGCTACACCTGCTGGTGCAGGAACTGCACCGATGCGTTCACGCGTTTGAAAATGAAGTCTACGGGGAGAAACTGGATCATCTGTGGATCAGTGGTGCCATGGCACCCTGTTCGGGGCTTGCCGAGAGACTTCAGGAATCACTCGATATGCCCGTGGAGATCGGCATTCCTCTGAGAGGACATGTTCTGTCGTTCAACGCCTTGCAGGACAGGCCGGAGATCACTGAGTACTCGACCAGCATTGGGCTGGCCTATTGCGGCTTGGATGAGATGCCTGACCGACTGAATCTTTTGCCGGAGGAAGTACGGCAGAGTCGTCGCTCATTGGAAGCAAGGAAACTCACCCGAAACCTGGTTTCTTTGGGTGCGGTCGCAGTGCTCTTGTTTGCGATTGCCTTCGGGATCAAATGGCAGGAGCGCTATTCCGAGGTGCGTCATTTGAGAAAACTGGAAGCGCTCCTCACACCCCGAATTGAGCAGCTCAAAGAAGTCGAGCGCGAACTGGGGCTCATTGATGAACGTATGGATCGTCAGAATTCGGCGCTGAAGGTCATCAGAAATCTCTATGAGATTCTTCCGGAAAAAGTCTGCGTGGCGAAAATGGACTTTCTTAAGAAAAAGCACGTTCAGTTGACCATCCAGACATTTACTGATCAGGAACGGGATCAGGTGATCTCTATTCTCCGAGAGTCTCCCCATCTACGGGATGCCAAGTTCGAGGGTTCCCAGCCGAGAAACGTCTATGGGGTGACGCTTACGGAAGCCAAAGTGACCTGTCCGTTGGAATCGGCAGGCAGGAGAACCACGACTCGGAAATGACTGTCCGGGTCACATAACGAAGATACCTGCTGACAGGAGCATGCGATGAAACTTTTGCGGACAAGGCGTGAACGAGTGCTGTTCGGCCTGACGATGGTTGTGATTCTCGGCACAGTGGGCTACTTTGTGCTCTATCAACGTCTGAGCGATCTGTGGGTTTCCCTGGGGGATGAACGGGACATGCTGGAGATGAAGATCGATCAGATGAGAGTTCTTATCGAGAAGAACCGGCAGCTGGAGTCCCGATGTCTGACGATGAAGAGTTATCTTGAAATTCCAGGAAGTGCGGAGGAACAGCAAAGCGAGGTACTCAAGGAGATCACCTCTATTCTTGACCAAAGTGGCATCGTGGCGACGACCAAGCCACTTGCCTGGACCGACGACAAGAACTTCCGGGTTTTCGTTTTTCAGTTCAGCAACATCAACTGCCCTCTGGATTCCCTGTTGGTGCTTTTGAAAAGCATTGATGAGGAATCTTCCGTGCTGGAAGTTGAAGAGATCTCCATCTCCTCAGTCTTCATGCAGGGGGGCATAGCCAAGGTCAAGGCAGACATGAAACTCTCGCGACTTGTCTACAGTGAGAATCGCGAAGGCGCCGACAGAACCGGTCAGAGCGCATCGGCGACGTCGCCGAAAGGAGCGTAACAGCCAATGAAAGACAATGGTCATGAAGCATTTCGGCAGGGCACCTATGCACTGATGTGGGGTCTCATCATGGCAGGTGGCACGTTTTTGACTCTTATCGCAATGAGTGTCTATGCCCAACCCCGCCGCGATTACATTCAGGTGGAGGACTTGGCTCCACTGCTGACTCCTGCGGCACCCCTGGATGCCAGTGTCCCTGAGACAGGTCCCGATCTCGTTGTTTTTTCGCAGCGGAACATTTTCGAGGAGATTATCACACCGGTTCCCACTGCAACCAAGGTTCCCAAGCCATCACCCTCGCCTACACAGCGAATGCCAGGACTCCACTGGAAGCTCAAGATGGTGGCCGGGAATGTGTGTGGCATCGAAGATTTTCAGAAGCAGTTCAAAATGCTTGAGTTGGGTGAGGAGTATCAAGGTGCCAGAGTCAAGGAAATCAACATGGATGATCAGAGTGTTGTCATTGAGGATATTCTTGATGGCAATACCAGAACGCTGAGAATGTCGGCGGAGTGACGGGTAGCAGGATGCTGTCAAATTCCGCAGTTCATATTCTGAAAACAGAGAGAGTTCCCATGAGGCTCTTGCGGCCGAGTCCATGTTTTGGAGCGAGGACGATGAAGACAGTCCTTGTGCTGTGTTTGGTCTTGCTTTTGGGACAAACGACTGCATTTTCTCAGGAGTCCAAGACCGACAACGACTCACAGCGTTTTCTCATGATGACGCCTGTAGCACGGCCATTGGATGCCACTCTTCTTGCCACCCTGATTCCGGAGCTGCAAGCCGATCAATGGACGCCGAAGCAGTTCTTTGCCGCCCTTTCTGAGAAGGTGGGCAACCCAATTGCCATCTCCTCTGAGATTCTCAGAGAGAACCAGAGGATCTCTGCGGGCTATCGGAGCAAGACCTTCAAGAACATCATGGATCACATCTGCGTCGATCGAAAGTGGATATACGATTTTGAGCATGTCCTTGAAACCGATGTGGAACACCGTCGAGCAACGTTGAACATACTCATGATTCGGGTGCACACGGCGAAAGAAGATCCCCCTATGGGCACTTTGCGCGCGATCAAGTCCATTCGGCTCATCAACGTTTCTCCTGACGATGCGCTTCAGGCTGCACTGAAGGCGAAGTCACCCACCGGTATTGTCTACATGAGTACTTCTTCGCCACACATTCTCGTTGAGGACGATCCGGAATGGATCGGGAAGGTGAAGCAGGCCATTGTGGATGCCGATGAGGATGAAGTGACACGAGTGGTTTCCGTGACCAAACGGACTCCTGAGGAAATCGTTGCTGAGATCGAGAAACTGCTTCCGGATCAGGAAGGCCAGCTCATTCCTGACGCGATTGGGGGCAAGATATACCTCCAGGATACTCAGGAAATGGCTGACAAGTTGGAGAAACTGATCCACGAGTTGGATTCGGGAGCGCCGGTAGGTACGGTTCGACCCACGAGTCGGACTGTTCGAATCCGGAACGCTGCAGCCGAGCAGGTTGCCGCTGATCTTCTGCGACTGATGCCTGAACTGACGGGTATCGTGAAGGCAGATCTGACAGAGAACACGATCACGATCACGGGCGATCCCTCCCGTTGGGACGCTTTGGAACGACTGATTCAGGGTCTGGACGGCCAGACCCAGAGCAAGGAGTAGTGCTGAGCAGGTCAGTGCGTGCACACATGTGGCTATGCTCACTCCTGTGCAATGCTTGCTCGCTGAGGAAACCGCCTCTTCTGGAGTCCGGCTCCCTGTGAGCGGTACCTGCTGAAGCATAGGCGCTGTCCGATTTCGCGGACTGAATCTCAGGGATAGTTCGACCCGATCATCGGGTTTGGGCTCCCATGAGGACTGAAAATGCATCTTGTAAAAGGGCGGTAAGTATGGTATCCACTAGACAATGTGTTTATGACCAAAAGCAACCAGATATCTGGGGGACTAATATGAGCCGAGGAGTTGCCATGAGTGTTCTAAGGGCTTGTCTCTGTCTCACTGTCCTTCTGATGCTCATTCTCGCCATGCCAGTCTGGGCGCAGGAAGAAGTGGCTGCAGAAGAAGTGGCTGCAGAAGAAGTGGCGATGCAACCTGCGGATGAGTCTGGGAGCACGGAAGAGATTGAAGCCAAATTGGATCAAATGGTTGGCCCTTTGACAATTGCGGGTGTCAAGTGGCGCGACTTCCTCGGTGTGCTCTCCCGAACGACGGGCATTACGTTTATTCCATCGCCTAAAGTTACCGCCAATGTTGACATCAATTTCCCACAGAAGGTCAGCTTGCGTTCCATTCTGGATGAGTTTCTGCCCTTGCACGGTCTGGTCTATCGTGTGACCCCAACCGCAATTCGTGTCATGACCAAAGAAGAGGAACCTTTGCCTGAAGTGGAACTGCAGGAGCGGATTTTCACAGTTCTCTACACGACCGTCGAGAAGATAACCAATGCCATTCAGACTCTGAAGACGCCCAACGGGCAGATCGTCTCGGATCCGGCCACCAAGCAGATCATCGTCCGAGACACACCCGAAGCACTTGCGGAAATGGAAGCGCTGGTGATGAAACTCGACGTGCAGACACAGATGCGAATTTTCGATATCAAATATGTTGACACGGCAACGGTTGTCACTCAAATCCGCGATCTACTCAGTGGCGAAAAGGGCTCCATTCAGGAAGATCCCAAGACGGGAAAGATTATCATCACGGATATTCCAGACGTGCTCGAACGTGTGGCTCAGATTATCGCCGAGATCGATATGAAGACCACGCTGACTTTCTTCAAACTCAACTTCGCGGACCCCAAACAGGTCATCAGTATGGCGCAGAAATTCCTGAGCAAGGATGCCTATATTGAGTATGATGAGCGCACTCGTCAGGTCGTTGTGGACGACATTCCGTCACGGATCGAGAAGGTTCGTGAACTGATCGAGAGCCTCGACGAGCCTGAGAGAGTTGTCTACATCGAGGCTGAGATTGTGGATATCTCCCTGACCGACAAGGTGGAGTTTGGCTTGGACTGGGAGCTTGGCAAATCTGTAGACGTGAAGTCCGCTTCGGATCTCCTCATGTTGGAACCTTTGCTCAAGATTATCAATGGGGGTGCCAGTATGGCCTATCTGCGTCCCCAGAACTATAGGGTGGCAATCAAGGCACTCGAAGACACGGGCAATGCAAAAGTGCTTGCTTCGCCGCGAGTTCTCGTCAAAAACAATGAGGGAGCGAAACTTCAGGTTGGAA
>JAKQFZ010001004.1 GCA_029558215.1 Candidatus Omnitrophota bacterium | reverse complement strand
ACTCCAATTCCTCGAACCCTTGCTCTGACGACATACGGTGATCTTGATGTCTCCGTGCTTGATGAGAAACCCCCTGGCAGGATTCCTGTAAAGACTCACTGGGTTCCAGAGAGAAAGAGGCGAGATGCATACCGCTTTGTGGATGAGAAGATCGAGCAGGGCGCTCAGGTCTACGTGATTGCACCGCTCATTGACGAATCGGATGCCTTTCCAACGCTGAGCACTGTTCGTGAGCGACATGAACATCTGGCTGAAATTGTCTTTCCTCATCGGAGAGTAGGTCTCCTCCATGGGAGGCTTTCAAGTGAAGAGAAACTGCAGATACTCGGAAAGTTCTTCAGGGGAGAACTCGATGTTCTCGTCTCTACGACAGTGATTGAAGTCGGCGTAGATGTGGCACGAGCCTCAGTTATGCTCATTGAAAGTTCAGAGCGGTTTGGTTTGGCACAACTGCATCAGCTGCGGGGGCGAATTGGAAGAGGTCAACTCGAATCGTATTGTCTCTTGATGACGGGCAGTGAGTGCTCTGAGAATGCACGCAAGAGACTCAAGATTCTTGAGAAGACGGATGATGGTTTTCGTATTGCTGAAGCCGATCTTGCAATGAGAGGTCCGGGAGAACTGGCAGGATACCGCCAGAGTGGGGCCCAGGCATTTCGAATTGCTGACCTTGAACGAGATAGTCAGCTTCTCATCGAAGCCAGGGAAGATGCACTCAGGATTGTGAAGGAGGATCCAAGACTTGACCAATACCAGCACAGGCTCTTGCGTCGTCGTCTTGAATCGCTTCCACAACTCCAAGTCGTGACCATAGGATAGAGTGAAGCGCATTGACAGGAGGCTGATATGGATGCTTCAGAAAGGACCGTAACGATAGGAAATGTGACCTTGGTGGGCGCTTTGATCAACGTAGCCCTCTCAACCGCAAAGGTTCTCGCCGGAGTTTACGGTCACAGCCAGGCCGTTGTTGCCGATGGAGTTCACAGCCTTTCGGATTTGGCGACTGACGTGGCCGTGATCATCGGAGTTCGTTACTGGTCTGAGCCTGCCGACGGGGACCACCCTTACGGGCATGGCCGAATTGAGACACTGATTACGACGGTCATTGGTGTTACGCTTTTCGTTGTCGGAGTATTCATCGGTTACCGAGCTTTCATCGGTCTTTCGATAAACGATGAATTTGCACCGTCGTGGATAGCTTTCTGGGCCGCGATTGCTTCCGTTGTTCTGAAGGAGTGGCTTTACCGTTGGACGATCGGAGTGGGGCGTCGGATACGTTCACAGGCACTTATCGCCAATGCGTGGCATCATCGCTCGGATGCGTTTAGTTCTGTTCCAGCCGTGATAGCCGTAGCGACAGCCATCCTCAAACCTTCCTTTGCCAAAGCTGACCATCTTGGCGCGATGATAGTGTCCGGTTTCATCATCGCGGCATCCTGGAAGATTGTCTCGCCATGCCTTCAGCAGCTTATTGATCGGGGAGCGACGCTTGAGGATCTTTCCCGTATTCATCAATTTGCATCAGAGATACATGGGGTCAGATCTGTACACGGTTTGAGAACCCGCTATATCGGAAGCAGTCTGGCAGTGGATTTGCATGTGCTTGTGGACGGTGATGCGACGGTCAGAACGGGACACGATATTGCTCGAGAGGTCGAGGAGAATCTGCTGGAACGGATGCCAGAGGTGCTGGATGTTGTGGTCCATATCGAACCAGATGATCACACATCAAGTTCGGAGTCCCAACAGCGATAGACTTTCTGCCTTCTGTCTGCGAGGACACTCAAGGAAGATCTGAAGGATTCGAGTTCCGATCGATCCAGTACGGCGAGCTGTAACTCTTCCTCGCAACCCAGTTCAAGAAGGGTTCTACCGTCGGGCAGATAGACACTTGAACCACCCAAGTAGCTGTTGTCAGGATCCTTACCCACTCTGTTGCAGGCACAGACAAAAGATTGGTTTTCAAGCGCACGGGCAGGCAGGAGGGTTTTCCAATGAGACTGGCGGACTGCCGGCCAGTTGGCGACCACAAAAAAGACTTCAACCCCGCGCGCGCAGGCCGCACGAAACATCTCCGGGAAGCGAAGATCGTAGCAGATGAAGACGGTCGCCTGGAAGCCAGATACCTCAAAGATGAGTAAATTCTCGCCCGCTTGATAGTGCTCTCGCTCTTGGCCAAACAGGTGAACCTTTGAGTATGTTCCTCGAACCGCTCCGGAGGGAGCGACCAGGAACACCGTGTTTCGATAACCGGACATGGTGCTCTCAACGAGAGAGCCCAGGATTGATATGCGCCAGTCAAAGGCCCTCTGCTGCATCCAACTGACAGCATCCGCATCGGCGACTTGTTCTGGTCTCATGGTGAAGCCGGACGAGAACATCTCGGGCAAAATCAGAAGATCGGGTTCTGTCGAGAGGTGTATTGTGACGAGACGCTCGATCCTATCGAGATTCTCCCTAGGGTTCTCCCATACGATGTCTGTCTGTGCCAAAAGCACTCGTAATGCCTGCTTCATCGAAGTATCCTAGAATTCGTGTATGAGCATGCTGCGTACTTGATTGACGTTATATCATGATATTCAACTCATTCAAGCCCCTTCATTGACAGATGGTTCAATGACTTTCTATACTTCAGAGTGGGAGAAAAGATGCCTGACAAAGTTGAGATGTTTGGTGTTCATCTTGACAACGTTTCCGTAGAGGAGACGCTGGACTGCATTGAGTCATTCATAGTGGATGGCAACCCGCACCTTGTCTGCACTCCGAATGTTGAGCACATCATGTGCTCTCTTAAGGACCATGAGTTCCGTAGCGTCATCAATAGTGCCGATCTCACTGTTCCAGACGGGTTCGGTGTTGTTCTGGTGTCTCGATGGAATGGAACTCCCCTGAAGCAGAAAGTGGCTGGTGCGGATCTGCTTCCTCTTTTCTGTGAACGGGCTGCACAAAAGCAACATAGAGTATTCCTTCTGGGTGGTACGGAAGGCGTGCCAGAACGTGCAGCCAACAATCTCTGCTCTCAATACCCTGGTTTGAGAGTCGTTGGAACCTATAGTCCTCCACTACAGTTTGAGCAGGATCCCATTCAGAATGAGAAGGCCATCTCTCTCGTTCGCAAAGCAAGTCCTGAAATCCTTTTCGTTGCTCTCGGCACACCGCGACAGGAGAAATGGCTCTACAGGAATCTTGAGCAGTTGAGAGTTCCAGTTTGTATAGGAGTGGGTGCTGGGATTGACTTTGCCGCTGGAGAGCAGAAGCGGGCACCTCTGTGGATCCAGCGTCATGGCTTGGAATGGCTCTACCGGTTTATCCAGGAACCTCGCAAAATCTGGCGTCGCGTACTGATCTCGATCCCTCTCTTTATTGCGATGTTTATCGATCTCAGAACCTACTCAACGCAGAAGCGCTCAATCGGGATGATTGTCACCTCCGTGAAGTTGGTGTTTGTCGCGGCCTTGATTCTTCTGTCGTATTGCTTTTCAGTGTGGATTCGACATAGCAACGCCCCTCCTCCTTTCTTGCCCCCTTGGACTGGGTTTTACGTTCCCTACCAAAACCTGATGCCTATAGTGATCCTGTCGTATCTCTTTGCCTGCCTTCACTTTGGATTCTTTCGGAGCAAGAGTGGGGAAGGACCGTTGGAGATTCTGAAGAGCAGTTTTATGGCAAGTTCCCTGGGCACGGTGGCGGTTCTCATGAGCAGTTTTCTATTCAAGGAAATCTATATCCATGAGATCACTGGCTTTTCACGCATTAGTATTGGGCTGACTTGGTTTATCAGTGGCATTCTCTTCTTTGCTTGGCGCATCACAGTGTGGCTCATCGCCAAGGCTCTTGCCAGAAATAATCTTTTGATGGAGCGGATCCTTATCGTAGGAACAGCACCGGAGTCTGCTCGATTCATTCGTGGACTGTGTCATGACCGATTCTGTCGTGTGAAGGCGATTGGAATTGTTGTCGAGAAGGAACAGGAAGCAGAATACTACGAAGGTCTGCCGATTCTTGGGACAGTTGAGTCCTTTAACTGTATCCTCTGCAGTCGCAAAGTTGATGAAGTCGTCGTCTCGACGAGTTGCTGTGCGAGTCGTGAACTGGACTCGATTATCCGCGACTGCACCAGTCGCGGAATCGCGGTAAGTTTGCTTTCTCATCTGCCTGCGGAGACGCTTCGCGGCGCCAATGTCAAGAGGCTAGGCAACCAGGTTGCGATCGCCCTTCATCCAGAGAGAAAGCGGCCTCGAGATGAGTGATGTCTTTTACCGGGGCTGAATAATCTTCTTGGTGCGCTTTGGTTTCCCGGGGGAGGAACGGACATCCAGAATCCTCCACTCACCGTCCTCAAGACAGAGTGCATAGTTTTCCAAAAAGACATCTTCATTCGAGCCTCTCTTGACGATACGGTCGCAGAGAATATCAGCACGGCTTCCATGGGTCTTCTTGGAATGAACGGCTCCCAAGTGCTGCGTAACGGTTGTGCTTTGCGTCTCTGAAAGATAGATATCCATACGTCTGTCAACGTAAGCGTCCTTGTCCATGCTTCGCGCTCTCTTGGCAAGACAAGCATACTCTGCCGTGAAGGCCTTCTGATTCCAGGACTCGATGAACTTCCTGACCGTGAGGTCGGGAACTGGCCTCTGATCCGGGGTTGTATGACTTCTCGAAATACCGGGAGAGGCTGCAGGAACCGGCGTTTCCTTGTGTGATCTCGACGGTGCAGGAGGAAGTTTGGATTCGGGCGTCTGCGAAAGACTTGCAGAAGGTTGCGCTGCGGGAGTTGCAGTGACCTTCTTGACGGTTTGGCTCACCTTTTCTGTCTTTCTGGTAGGTTTGGAAGGTGTTGATTTGGTTTCTTTCTGTGATGCTGACGGATCTCGAGCGAGTTTCGGCTCTAGAACAACTCCGCCCACTGCATCTGAGGACTCCGGTTTGGGGATCCTTGCGATTCCAGACCTTCGCAGCGAAGGAGTCCCCTTCTTTTCATAGGGTGTCAGATCGTACCGTTGGGAGCCCCCTGCCGCCGGCGGAGGTTCAACTTCCTGCTCCTTGGGCAGGCTCTGCTTGGCTTCTTGATCTTCTTCCTCCTGCGCCAATAGGATCAAGTCCTTTAGCTCAGGAGAATCCTTCAAACGCTGCTCCATCTCCCTTTGTCTGAAGTGGAGAAGGTCGAGTTCCGCAACAAGATCATCCATGGACTGCCGCTCTTCTGGTGAGAGTTTGGCCTTGGTCTTCGAAAGCACTCTTTCGAGAGTGCTTCGCTGTACTTCCCGATCGCCTTTCTCGAGCGCCTGCTCCGAGATTTGGTCACTCTTTGCTTTGTCTCTCATAATCCTTGGCTCCCATCCTCGACACTTCTGAACCCCTCAGGGGACTATTTCGACAACTGAATTTGTAATCTCAATGTCCTTGACGATACCCTTTCGGTCAAAAACCTGCAACCTCTTGAGCCGGACGAATCCGGGAGATCCCGTTGCGCCTGTCAGTTGCAGTTCGAGCACACAACCGGTTCCCTTGGCGGAGACGTTTCGTCCAAGAAGTGAAACACCCAGATCAGGCAACTGTCCTGATGCCCTGGCTTCAGAAATCGGAGCAAATACTGTGACTGTAGTCCCATGATTGCTCAAGAGAGGACCTTCTCTAATTGAAGTGATTCTTAGATTCTTCGAGTCAAACTCGACATCCAGTCGCACTCCGTGAACATCCGTGGCATCAAGAAGCATGACTTGAGCAACAGCAGATTGCTGATTTGCCGTGTTCCGAAGCACGTTCGGCGGCCTTCGAGTGGTGGGCTTGCGCTGAACTCTGGCAGTGGTGCGTCTGGAGGTTACGATGACCTTTGCGGCTGGAGGATCCTGAAGGCGCCAGGAAGAGCCGTGCGTGCGGCTGTCCGTACCCCGGAATCCGTGAATCTTTACTTCGGACGAGCCTGCAGAACGCGGTGCGAATCTGAGACTGACAAGAACACCGGAACCTGTCAACCATGGCCCTCCCTCATCCTTGAAATGAACCGACTTGACAGTCATAGTTCCAGGCCTCTCCACACTGTACAGAAGGCGTGTCTCATCCAGAAAAGGCTGAAGCATCTCTCCAGGCTCGACTGGATTTGAACTGAGAGGCTGTAAGACTGCCGGATCATACTCAACCGAGAAATCAAACTCGTCGAGTAGAAAGAGGTTCTCGACATGAATGTTGAGGGAAACCCAGTCTTGCCATTCAGGAAGATGGACACTTTGGGGAACAAGGCTTACAGATGTTTGAGCCGAGGGCGCTATCAAACGTGTTGCCCGTTCAGAAGGAAGAAACTCGAAACTTTTCGCCGTATTCCAGCGGAAGGGAAAGCCCGACAGGGAAGGGACTCGTCCTTTGGAAATGATGTTGCCAAAACCGTCCAGGATGCAGAAAGCCTTTTCGTCCCTGAAGAGAGTAAGGTCTTTCGCAATATCCCAACCCAGGTTTGGAGGAGAGGTCAACGTCTGAGGCTCCTGATCGGTAAGGAGATAGACGTCACCGAATCCG
>JAKQFZ010000975.1 GCA_029558215.1 Candidatus Omnitrophota bacterium | reverse complement strand
ATATCGTTCAGTTGCATCGCCATGAAGGCATCAAAGTCGGGGATTTCACCACCGTACATGATCTTGTCAAATTCCATGCGGTCATTGTCAATACGGAAAGTGCCTTCTCCGGTCTGGTAAGCAGAGAATCCATAGTTGGTTCCAAACGAGTTCACTCCGTAGACGATTTGATTCAGAATGCACTGAACGGACTCCGAACAGGGCTGATTGGCGCATTGTTCGCAGGAAATACCCATCGTCACGTACGCCCCCTGACGATTGATGAAATCACAAGGAGGCTCGACCGTCATGGAAACCAATCCAAAGTAGAAGACGCCGCCGGACTTGGGTTCTCCGAGACAATCAATCTTGATCTCGTTGTACCAGTAGGGCGCAGCTGTCGGTGTTTCTGTGGGTATGGGTGAAGGTGTACTTGTCGAGGTAAATGTGGGCAGTTCAGCGGGCTCGTCAATGACGAGGAACTTGTAACCTCTTACAAACTCAAGGGTCTCATCGCCAACGGTTCCGTTGCAGACGTTGTTGACGGAACACTCCGGAGTCAGCGGAAGAGCCAAGCCCCGCGTCAAATTGAATTCATCACCCCAGAGGCATTTGTCGAACTGCAAGGAGGCGCTTTCGATTCTGAAAGTTCCTGTCGCAGTCTGAATGGCACTGAATCCCATGTTGTGGCCAAAATCATTGATGGCAAAAACCAGTTGATCAATGATGCACTGAACCGATTCCTCGCAGGGAACATTTACGCACTGTTCACAGGATATCTGCGTTGTCAGAAAAGCGTTGGCCGAGGAGACCGGATCGCAGCCCTCCTGAGTGATTACTGGGATGATCCCAAAATGGAATGTTCCACCGTGAAGCAGGCTTTCAAGGCACTCGATCTTGACTTCGTTATACCAGTAGGGAGGCTGAGTCGGAGTTGGCGTGAGTGTTGCCGGTGCTTCTGTTTCAGTTGCCGTGTCTGTTATCGTGGGATAAGCCGTGTCCGTTGCAGTTCTGGTCGGTGTCCGCGTCGGTGTTGCCGTAGCGATGATTCTCCAGTTGAGCTCGTGTGTCGAACCGAGGTATGGGGTCAGTGAGCCGACACCGCCGAAAAGCACCATTCTTTCATCCTTCGGATCAAGGACTGCAGGAAAGGCATTTCGTGCCACAGGGACTGTTCCGACAGTGTTCAGAGCAACCCATTCTCCATTCTCATCCGTGGTGAAAGACAGACATTGGAGATAGTTTCTTGGCATACCGTCGGTTCCACCGAAAAGAAGCATTCGAGTGCCGTTGTCGTCAAACACGGCACTGTGCCAAGCGACCGCATGATATCCCTTGCCAGAAGGACTCAGTTTCTTCCACTCACCATCCACTGCGGTGAGGTCAAGAGCCCAGAGTTCATCCAAATAGGCTCCGGACGAAGTGTATCCACCGTAGACAAGCATTCGGCTCTTGGCAGCGTCATAGACGGCGCTGTGACCCGCGCGAGAGGTCGGTCCCTTGCCCGAGTTGGCATGCAATGCCCAAGAAGATGAGCTGAAATCAAAAACCCAGAGATCGTCGAAATAGGTTGTCCCATTTCTGCCACCAAAGACGATCATCGTGGCAGAACCCGGATCGTAGATGGCAGAATGGCTCTCGCGGACAGCCGGGAGAGTCCCCTTTGTGTCAATCTGATTCCAAGCCTCTGAACCCTGAATCATTGAAAGTGCCCAAAGGTCGTTGAAGTAATTGGTGACCCTACCGACCTGGTTCATCCCGCCAAAAACGATCATGGCATCCATATTGCGTGTGGGATAGACGATGGCGGTATGGAAGGCACGGGGAGAAGGGAGCACTTCACCTGATGGCGAAAGCCCGGACCACGCTTCCGAACCAGCAGCAAGGTTCATCTGCAGACAGCTGTTGACATAGCCGTTTGAGGTCTGGCCTGCGAAGACGACCATGCGGTCAACTCTGCCATCATAGACCGCCGTATGTCCTCTCCTGCCGACTTCGTAACTTGGCAGCGCTTGCCACTGCTCCGCCGAAGCGGGAACGACATTGCCCAAGCCGAACAAAACGCCAACGACGAGCAACAAACCGATTGCCTGCTTCATTTCCAGACTCCTTCTGACGGTTCGACCGTCAAGTAACCAGAAGCCAAACACCGACGCCAATTTCAAAGGAAAACTGAACCAACAACCTTGATAAATGTATCGAGGGAGAGACACTCATGGTTTCTGCCCCTGCCGAACACCTGAACCCTATTCCGACCCGTCACTGATACCACAATCAGATAGGGGTCAAAAGAAAACGAAAAGCAAAATAACCTCCCAGCAAACTTGCTATTAAGATAGCCTGTTTTGGCGTAGAATGTCAACAAATTTAGCAGAAATGGATATAATCTACGGAAGCCTCCCAACGTCTGCAGGGAGGCTTCCGTGAAGAGTTCAGCACTCCGAGAAGTCTCTCCTTTCGGACTCTCAATAACCGCTCTCAGCCGCTATAGCTTCTATGAGAAGAAGCGCGTCTTGGGCATCAACAGCCTGGTCTTGGTTAAGATCCACCTTGGCATCCCACTTGGCTGCTTCGGGTGTTGTCTGCCAGTAGGAGGCCAGTTTGATCATGTCCAGATCGTTGATCTTCCCATCTCGATGGATGTCTGCAACGAGTACGAGAGATTCATCCACCGTGACGGTGATCATCTGGGTAGCGGACTTCAATGCGCTGTCGAAAACTTGAAGCGTGATGTGATGCGTTCCTGGTGAAAGTGCATTGGACTCAACTGAGACCCCAGAGCCCAGAACGCCGTCAACGTCCGATGACCATACGAGTGAGTCGCCACTCAAGATGCCATCTTCAAAGTCTTGACCAGCGCCTTGAAACTGAACCAATTCATAGCTGTTCAGAGATGCGCCGTCAGAGGGAGCATGGATCACAGCCCAGGGAGCATTCTCCTCTACCTGGAAGGGTGCGTCTGAATCATCCTCTGATGTGTTGACGCCGTCCGTGACCATGACTCGGAAGAAGCACTCGGTACCGCCTCCGATCTTTGAGGTGTCCACTTCCAACTGTGTGGTTTTTGAGCCCACTGTCAGTGCCACCCATGTCTGCTTGTTGTCATGGCTGTAGAAGACTGAGAAGGAAAGACGGCCGGCATCTTCCGGATCGGCGTCTTCGGCGACCCACTGCAGTGTGTGGATTCCGATTGGCCAGGTCTCACCACCGTTTGGAGAGGTGACGGTAACCTGGGGCGTCGAGGCACTGACCTTGATTTGATCGAGTTCGACGTCACCCTTCTTAAGAACTATTGTTGCAGTACCTTCCGCAAAAGGAACTACCTCAAAGAAAGTCGAGATGACTTCTCTTGGCTCGGTCTCACCGTCCGCGCTCTTAAACTCAGGTGAGAAGTACTGCGTCACCAGAGGCTTCTGCGATGAATCCAGAAGCGTCAAGCTGAAATCACCACTGGCGTTCGGTGGGGTGATCCCAGAGGTCATCTGATAGCAGGGATAGATCTCACCCGTACCTGCCACAGTCACGGCACCCGAGATCATCAGGGCTTCGGTCTGGTTCTCAAGCAGGAAAGACAGGGCATGCTTGGAAGAGGACGGTTGGATGAAGGGATAGTTGTACAGTTTGTTGTAGGTGTATGGAGCTATCCATGCTTCATATTCCTTTCGGGCGGCCCACATGATGTCCTTGTAGCGGGCTGTTCCGCCGCCCTCCTGTCCCACTTCGTACCGGATGACTCCGTTGGCGACGTCAAAGCCGCAGTCCGTCTCGTCTATATACCAGGGTCCCGAGGGATCATCATTTGGATGGTAGCATCCGAAATTGTGCCCAATCTCGTGGGCGAAGGTCCGCCGATATCTTGACTCGTAGAGCAAAGCACCGGCCGTCGCATTGCTGAAAGCGGAACGACTCAGACCACCATTGTACCATGTCGGGTCTGAACAACCGTTGTAACTAACTGCGCCGGAGGGCAGCCACGCGTGCATCTGGTCATACTGAGGCCCTGCTCCGAATGCATGAAGTAGCTGGCTGATGCACCAAGCCAGATTCAACTGTCCCATGATGTTGGGTATCTCAGACTCCTGTGCCAGATTGCCGGTGAAAGTGAACTGTCCCATGTATCTATAGTCCACATTGTCCGGATCAACGGGGAATATCCGTCGGAACATGTTATCCCCATCATGGATTACGCTTGTCGGAGCCGCACCCGCTTTGTCCGGTGGATCGTAGTAAACTGAGTAATAGCCAATGCGGAAGCTATTTGTGCGGGCGTTGAAGGTCGAGGAGACATAACCTGCAGATGGATAACGGTTGTTGCCGTAGTCATTCTCATTGAGCCATCGCGACCAAATCGCGGAGTACATCGGCTGGACATACCCAAGGTGTGGGGCGTTCGGTAAAAGACTGTAGAAGAACAACGAAGTCGTCGGGTTCAGTTCCACATAGAACTGAGTTGTTCCGGCGAGCGTTGCCGCTTTTGGAAGTCTGAAGTTCAGAGAGTGCTTCTGGTTTTTACGAAGGGGATTCTGAACGGCTTCTATGCCATCGGACATATTGTTCATTGGGAAGACTGGTCCGTAAGTGACTCCTGCTCGACGGTAGTACAGTTTTCCAGTGATCAACCCAACCTGAGAAGCGAGAGGAGGATCGAGAGCAACATAGGCACGAAACACAGTTGGTTTCCCAGCGACGAGGGGCACGTTCTTGGCGCTGTTCTGAATCACCTGAACCACTTCATGGTCAGTGAATCGGAGATCGAGTGCCACTGGCGTTGACGTAGGCGTTCGAGTTGGTGTTCTTGTTGGGGTTCTTGTTGGAGTCCGGGTCGGTGTTCTCGTGGGAGTTCTCGTCGGGGTAGACGTTGGTGTACGTGTTGGAGTGTTCGAGGGGGTGAATGTCGAGGTGAATGTTGGTGTGCGTGTGGACGTACTGGTTGCAGTGTTTGTCGGAGTGTTTGTTGGAGTACTTGAAGCAACAAAAGAGGGTGTGGTGGTAGGAGTATTTGTCGCTGTGGGTCGCTCTCCAATGCAGTTCCAGCATACCCTGATAACACAGATCTCCGATCCGACAAAACGCACTCGCTGAACACCATCTGCACTGTACAAGGCCACCCATTGTTCTTGTGAACCTGCCGCTGCGTACTGCGTGTCTACGATGGTATTTGCGCTATTGACTCCCACTAACCGCAATGTGGGTGAGCCGTATGAAAGCAGGATCTTCACGACTTGTGGCGCAACACCTGCACACGCATTGGTGAACTCTAGAAATGCTCTCTGTGTGCCGGAGGCTTCCGACCAGGGAATGTACACGTCTTGGTTCGTGTCGTTACCGCAGTCTTGAACGCTCAGGGGGATCGCCACCCCGGCGGCATCCTTTGCCTGGACAAACCTCAAGACGCCAAGGTCTACCGTGGGCACGTTGAAGGCTGGTGATGTATAGACCTCTCCGGCGGAGATGCAACTCTCCTGTGTTGGTGGTGTTGGTGTAAGTGTAGGAGTATCGGTGGCGGTGGGTTCTTCTCCAAAGCACGTCCAGCAAATCCGCATGATGCAGATTTCAGATCCGACAAACCGAACTCGGCGAATGCCATCTGTGCTGTGCAGTACCACCCATTGCTCCTGAGATCCAGGAGTGGCGTACTCAGTATCCACCAGAGCCCCATTGCTGTTGAACGCGTTCAAGCGCAGTGTTGAAGATCCATAGTGAAGCAGAATTCTGACAGTCTGTGGTGGCATTCCGTCGCAGAAATCCGCGAGTGTGATCATGGCGCGTTGCGTTCCTGAAGCCTCTGACCACGGAATATAGGCATCAAGCAACGTATCGTATCCACAGTCCTGAACGCTTAGGGCGATCGGTGTTCCTGAGGCATCTTTGGCTTGCGTCATTGTCAGTACTCCCAGATCGATGACTGCGAGCCCCTCTGTCGGAACCGAATAGACCTCTCCTGGTGAGATACAGCCTTCCATGGGGACTTGTGTCGGTGTCTCTGTTGGTGTTGGACCCTCGCCTTCAAACATCAGATTGTCGATTGTCTCGTTGGCGGAACTCTGCCCGTAGTCAAGTTCAACACGGAAAATCGGACGACCCCAGGAACGGATACCCAAAAACTTGTTGACTTCCTGGCCACTGAAGGTTCCCTGCACACTTCCGATAAGAGCGCCGCACTCGTCGTATGCCCACAGAGTTGCACTGCCTTCGGCGCCAAAGGGGGAGTTGTTTCCGATGTACATTCCAACGTGTCGTTGTCCCGCCATGAACTGAATCGTCATTGGAATCCCGATGCTGTCGTAGGGATGGATTGCATCATTGATTAAGCAGTTCGGAACGGAGAAGGTATTGGGGTCTGCATAGGTCATGCAGCGCGTCTTTTCGCTCGGCGGAAAGATAACTCCTTGGGTGACGTACTGATCGGTGACATAATCAGAGATATCATCGAAATTGATCACTGTGGATGAATTGCTGAATGACTCGGGAGAATCGAGCATTGACACATCAGCAGCGGCATTGCTTTGTGTCTGTATATATCTCAGGACGTTCTCAAAGAGGTCGCGTCCAGTGTCAGTCATGGTATCTGGAGCACCATCGTAACTCCAAAGCATGAATCTTTGCTGCTCTTGAGCCAGTGAGAAGTAAGGATTCTGATCTGGTGACGGAAGCCATTCCGAGAGTTGCCCAAACCAGGTGACTTCAGCCGGAGGAGTGAGATAGGTGATGCCAACTGTATTCTGCGGCAGTTCGTACAACGCCAGGATGGGTGCCACAAGAGGAATGGAGATCTCATTTGGATAGTGGTAGATAAGATGCGCTGTGTTCTGAGCGGCCATCATCCTTGCCTGACCATGTGCTCCGTTCGCATGCCCGAGTGCGAGTCCAAGCCGTCCAAGAAAGGCGTATCCACCTTCACCAATAGCCAGGATGGAGCGCCCCGAATAGTTGATCAAATCAACGGTAGCCGGTGTTCCCCAATCCGAAAGGTATCCCGTGTCCGGCCCAATGATAATCGTGCAATAGTTGGAGAGATTCGTCAGCGTTACATCATTGATGTGGACGGCGGCACATTGGATATTCTGTGACTGAATGAATGAGACAAAAGAGTCCCTCGCCGCAGTATCTTCACTGTAGACGTAGAGAACATGACAGTAGTATCCGGTTGGGGTTGGGGTACTTGTGGGTTGTTGTGTTGGAGTTTCCGTTGGGGTCTCTGT
>JAKQFZ010000960.1 GCA_029558215.1 Candidatus Omnitrophota bacterium | reverse complement strand
AGACCATCAGGTTGATAGGCCGCAGGTGTAAGCGCAGCAATGTGTTCAGCCAAGCGGTACTAATCGGTCGTGCGTCTTAAGATACCCGGACGCTCCGTGGTGTTGTCCCACAGCATACACAAACATTCTTGTCAACCATTTCCGGTGGCTTTAGCGGCGGGGAAACACCCGATCCCATACCGAACTCGGCAGTTAAGCCCGCCAGCGCCGATGGTACTGCGCGGGTCACTGCGTGGGAGAGTAGGTCGCTGCCGGGAATTTGAATATCACGAAAGTCCCTTGTTAGAAATGGCAGGGGACTTTCTTATTTGATATCCCTGCCTGTCCGTCAGTGAAGTGGATAGACTTTTTTGACTTGATCCCGTGATCCTTGTATCTTTCGAGTGACAAGTCCTCGATCTTCAGGAGGTTCGAAAGCGGGATGAATCGAAGGAAGATTCTTGCGAAGATTCTTTCTGGTTCGAAATCGGTACGCTTTGGCGAGATGGTTTGTCTTGTGGAAGGCTATGGTTTCCACCTTTCTAGAGTTCGAGGAAGCCATCACATTTTTGTTCATCCTGAGGTTCCTGAACTGGTGAACCTGCAGGATGTCAAGGGCGAAGCGAAACCATATCAGATTGCACAGTTTCTTCGACTGATCGAGAAGCATGATCTACTTCTGGAGGATAGATGATGAAGGACTATCACATCAACATCTTCTACAGCACCGACGATGGTGGTTACATAGCGGACATCCCCGATCTTCAATCCTGTTCCGCTTTTGGGGAGACGCCCGAGGAAGCGCTCAGCCAAGTACAGCAGGCAAAGCTGGCGTGGCTTGAGGCTGCGCGCGAAGAGGGAAAGCCCATTCCTCCTCCACGCTATCGTCCCGTAATCTATCAGATAGCATCATAGTCAGACGACACAGAAAGAGTGACGACTACTCTGAAGCAGGTCTTCCAGGTTGTTCTGTCGAGTAGGTCGCTGCTGGGAATTTGAATATCACCAAAGTCCCCTTCCTCGGAAGGGGATTTTGCTTTTTTGGGGGGAACGGTGAGCTTACTCGGGCTTTGGGTTTTCGCTTCTTTTGAACAATTTGGATGACCTCCCAAGCGCCCTCAACACATCCCAGACGTGCTCTTCGAAGATCATGACGCGGCTTCTCTCGAACTTACCGTTCTTCTCTTGACTCTCGGAGATGACGAGATATCTATTTCCTTCGACCGTCTCCTTGACATCAATGAAATACGTTCGACGTCCGGCTGAAACCTTCTCCGAGAAAATCTCTTTGCGATCTGTGCCCATCGAGAATCCCCTTTCTTGAATTATGGCGTAGCCAACTACGCCCCACCTCTCATGGCTTTCACGGAATTTGGAACATCCACTGTGAACCTCTCCTTCTACTGAATGTACGACGGAATCCATTTTCATTTCAAGCAAATCCAATTTACTAATCATCTCATCACGTTCAGAGCCACTGTTACATGATAGCTTGCAATACAAGTTACCTTGTTATATATTCTTCCTAGGTTGGCAGACGCAAGGTAGTACTATGGCACACGACGAGGGACATCTAGATTTAAGGAACTGGACTACCCAGATTCGAAAGGGTCTGCTGGAGTTGTGTGCATTGCGCCTCTTGGCTGATGGAGAGATGTATGGGTATGATCTTGTGAAGCGCCTCGCTTCGGCAAAGACGCTTGTTGTGACAGAGGGGACAGTCTACCCATTGCTGTCGAGATTGCACAAGGCCGGACTTGTCAAGAGCCGTTTGGAGGAATCCTCGAGCGGCCCTGCGCGTCGGTACTACTCACTTACCGAAGAAGGTAAGGAGACACTTGTTTTGATGCAAATGTACTGGGAGGAAGTTCAGAGGAGTGTTGCCTCGCTCAAACTGCAAATCCAGAGTTGACTCGTGGGGTGCACCTATCGATTCCAAGAATGGAGGACGTGGATGGTTACGTGGACAGATGAAGCACGGAGGCATTTGGAGACATACTTGAAGTCTGTATCTGAGCTGACTCGGGCGCAGGGGGATGATCCCGATGAGATTGTTGCCAGTCTGCGCGCACATGTTCAACAGGAGATCGAAAGGCAAGGTCTGGAATACATTTCTCCCGAATGGATCAACAGGGTCATATCCGATCTGGGAAGTCCCGAGGAAATCGCGAATGTGGAGGCGCACCCAAGACAGAGGCAGGACGACCGTTTCACAGTGCCGGGAATCACGCCACAATCAGTGCCAACCGAGGTCGTACCCGATCTTCCGGGTTCTCGCACCTGTACGTTCATCTGGGTCTTCTGCATCTCACTCGGCGCATTCTCGTTGGTTTTTGAGTTGCTAACCGGTGCTATGGCTAATATTTGGAGAGATCCCGTACCGACTCCATTGCACTTGATCGCACTTGTCATGATTCTGGCCAGTCTCGTCCTTTCAGATCGTTTTCTGAAGCCAAACAGTGCATTGCGCAGTCGTCGTTTGTTTGGCGCAGTTCTGATACTCAATGGCTTTGCTGTGTTCGTTGCCGGGCTTTACACTCTGGCATACCTGTTTGTGCTACCGATTGCGGTGCTTTGCCTTCTTGGCATGGGACTTGGTTTAATGGGGTTTGCGCCTCTTTTCTGCTTTCTGGGGACTCTTTCGCAAATGCGTTGGCTCTATCGGAACCATTCCGTTCTGCGGGTCTCCGGTTTGTGGACGATGAAGAGGACGCTTGCTGGCGTCGCATGCGCCTTGTGTTTGGGTTCATTTGTCGAGGGGCCTCGCATCGCGGCAGAGCGTGCTTTGCATATGGCTATCAGCAAAGACTCGAACCTTAAGGAGAGAGGCATCCGATGGATCAAGGTGCTTGGTGCTGAGGATCAAGTCCTTCAGCGCTGTTACGTTGTGCGGCCTGCACGAGGCACAAGGTTTCGGGACGAATCCGAGAATCAGTCTGAAACTGTTCGCGAATACCGGTCTCTCTACTATCGTTTGACGGGGGACCCCTTCAACAGCGTTCCAAAGCCAAAGACTACGAGGGCGCCTTCTTTCCTGTTCCCAGAGAGGGACTGGACTGAGGATTGGGATGCCGAGACAGTCGCAGATAGTGAAGTTGGTGGAAGCGCTGTCGCTGGGCGTGTTCGGGGTTTGAGTCTGTACTCAAGTGCACTGGACGTGAACCTCTCAGGAGACGAAGACGGAACAGCGGGGCCTTCTGTTGCCTACATGGAATGGACGCTGCAGTTTCAGAATGACTCAGCAAGGGAGAGAGAAGCCCGTGCACAGATTCGTCTGCCACACAATGCGGTCTGTAGTCGCCTCACACTTTGGGTGGATGGCGAAGAGCGCGAGGCCGCTTTCGGCAAGCGCGCTCAGGTTCGGGAAGCCTACAAAGATGTTGCAGTTGTGCAACGCCGGGATCCCGCTCTTATCACCACCACCAGCCCTGACAGTATCCTGCTCCAATGCTTTCCAATACCGCCAGAACAAAGAATGAAGGTCAAGATTGGAATCACGGCACCGTTGGAAATTCGTCTGGGTGAGGCGCTTCTCAGTCTGCCCCATTTTTCGGAGCGTAATTTTACCATTCTGCCGGATTTTAAGCACAGTGTCTGGATCGAATGCCCATCGCCGTACGAAACAAGGTCTCAGCAGAGAGTGTCTGACAATGCTGCAGTGTCCACGAATCAGATTCTTCTGACCGACCAGGAGATGCAAGATCCCAGCCATTCCGTGCTTCGATTGTCCCGACCTCCATTGGGCAAGGTGTTCCTTGAGGGTCAGGCTTGTCTCACCTTCCGTCAACTGCCTTCCGCGGACAAGAGCAACGCGAAAGTGTGTATTGTTCTGGACGGTTCATCCCGTATGGGTGAGGTACTGATCAATTGGAGCCGAATACTGAACGCGTTTGTTCCTGGGACACAATTTGCCGCGGTCTGCTCAGGTCCAGAAGTCTCCGTTTGGAGCGAGGGTTTTTCTACAGACACAAGTGCCCTCTTGGCGTGGCTTTCCGGAAGGACGTTTGAGGGTGGCTGTGATCCAGTTCCAGCGCTCGGCAGAGCTTGGGACATCTGTCCTTCCGAAGGAGAGTTGTGCTTCATCCTTTGGGTTCACGCCCCAGATCCAGTAGAGCTGTCCTCCTCGGATAGTTTGATGCAGCGGTTGGCGAGGCGACCAGCCTCGGAAAACTCCGGCGTGCGTCTGCTGAGCGTTCCTGTTCTGCCGGGGCCACGTCGGCTTGAGGAAGCGCTGGGCGATCTGTCCAGTTTGGAACGCATCTCCGTACTGGATTCAGTTCAGGAGACTTTGGAGTTTGCGGCAGCCAACTTGGCGGCAGAAGATGTTGTGCGAGTACATGAAGATGCTTCAGCACACGTAGATTTGATTGCATCGCCAAGTGCTGAGATCGGTCACATTGGCAGGCTTGCAGGATATGAGCAGGTTCGACGTCTGGCTCGCCTGGGAGGTCCGTCAAACACTGAACAGGCGCAGGAAACTGGGATTCGATTGCGTTTGGTGACTCCCGTGACGGGTGCGGTGGTTTTGGAGAAGCAGTCTCAGTATGACGATCACGGGCTTGATCCAGGTGCTAATGAGGAGTCTATCCCTGCTATACCTGAACCCGAAGAGTGGGTGCTGATCATTGTAGCAGCATTGGCAACGATATATCTAATCTACAGGCGACGTTGTGGCATGCGAGAGGGAGTTCCTGCGTAACCGGAAATTGGCGAAAGGCATTTCGAAAGGACTGGCGATGATGGGTGTCCGAACGATGGGAAACGCACACCCCTTCTGTAATCGGACAGTACTGTTTTTCCGACTGGGGCTTACTTTGGTGGTCATGGTGACCTGCTTCCCAATGCTTCAGTGGGTTTATTTGCGTTGGCTCTCACCTACTGGCTCATTCCTCTGTGCTGCTGTCTTGACAGCCACTCTTTTCGGCTGGTTCAGAATTCTCCTGTCAGATGGTGAGAGTCTGACTCCGATCCAGTCGTTGCGTTGGCTGACCGGGAGTTGTGTCTTTCTGATTGCTTTTGCTGTTGTCTATCCATACGTTCCCGGTCTTGTTTCATCCGGTCTGGGGGCTTGTGCTCTTTCGTGCATGATGATGGCCGTACTCCCCGAAGTCGAACGCGGGCGCTCATGGGCAATTCCAATCCTTGTTATCCTTTCGATACCTCTGACTCCGTCTCTACAGTTTTTTCTTGGCAGTCCGTTGCGTTTCCTCGTAGCCAGATGCACGGCTCTCATGAGCGGGATGAGCATTCGGGCGATAGGCGTTGGACTGTCGGACGGTCATCACACAGTTTTTATAGACGCGCCGTGCAGTGGAATTCGCATGCTGACCACCTCAGTGCTCCTGGCATCCGGGACCTCCTTCTACCTTCGTCTATCGAGGTGCAGGACGTTTCTTGTCATGCTTTTCGGAGTTTTCCTGGCCGTGGCTGGTAATGTTCTTCGGGCAGGTGCTTTGTTTCTTATGGAGACAAGGCTTCCGTTAGGTGCTTGGGCGCACACTTGGATTGGAGTTATTGTTTTCGCGTTCTGCGCCTTTTCTCTTGTCTGGTTGGCTCGTGCTGTCGAGAGGGGAGACACCGCCAGAGTTGGGTCACCAAGACCGATGGATTCGTTGACATATCGAGTTGCAGTCTTCGTTTTCCTTCTCGTTGCTATCTCGAGCACCATAATTCTCTGGAAACCGAACAGGGTAACTGCAGAGACCCGAGGAATCCGTTCGGACGTTGTCCTGCCCACGACTTGGGGAGGCACGGGCTTAAATCCTCTCCCACTGCAGAGCGATGTCAGAGAGATACTGAAAGGGTTCCCAGGGCAAGTGGCGCAGTTTCGTCTAGGCGATTCGGATACGGTTGTTCTCCTCAGGATCAGCCATCGAGCTACCCGAGACATGCATCCTGCTGAAGATTGCTACCGAGTCTTGGGATGGAAATGCAATCCTGAACCGGCTTGGATGGATCAGTCGGGTCATACATGGAGCTCATTTTCAGTTGAAAAGCCAGACGGTTCCAGAAGGCTTGTCCGGCAATGCTATTTCTCTGTGGCTCTCGATCCAGGGTTCACCGACATGGAGCACCTTCTGGCAAAGGCTGTTTCATGGCCAGATGCCTCAAGCTGGTATTGGGCTGCTGCTCGTCCCGGCTCCACGGTTAGAACGACTCTGGCTGTGACGGTTGAGGAATGAGAATCCGAAACCGTATTTCTTCTCTCAGACCAGTACTGCATCGCTTGTGATTATTCCATCCAACTGGCGGTGCGTTCAGGTCCAGGGTGAACACATCCAGAGTCTTACTCTCACAATCCATAGCCTTGTTTCTCCCAACGCCTGTATCTAGAAGGCGCTTCAATGTCCTTCCTCACCAACCCCTACGTAGCTGAGCCAGTAAGCCATCCTGCAAAAGAAGTTGACACCGATGGCCATAAAGGGTTAGTTTGAATATGAGGCATTATGGGCGCATTCGAGAAATGACTGATCAAATAATCAGGGGGTAGAGGTATGAAATTCAAATGTCCAAGTTGCTTTAAGGTTGCCGAGTTCTCGCAAGAGGAGATCCGCAAGATATTTCTGAATTGCCCTGAGTGTTCAAGGCAGTTTCGCCCAAGTGAGTGTTCCCCTGTGATCTCCGCTGACAAGAAGCAGGACAAAGCGATTCGCCGTGCATTTACATCAGTCAATCGGGAACTGATCAAAGAGGCTCTTGCCGCACAGAAGTCAAAATAGCCTCATTGTCAACGAAGAAGGTGGTCTTGACATGTCGTATGCGGTGAAGTTCCAAGATCTATTTCCACACAGAGGCCGTTGCGGAGAGTGGCTGGGACTTTGTTCGTACAAGACTCCATGGTTGTATTGCCTTTCGGGAGTCCTGATCTTTGTGTTCTGTTGTGTTGCGGTGATGCTTCTCTTGCCTGCTGTTGCGGTTCAGGGTGACGAGGTTCTACAGACGGACGGCACGAAACTTTCCGGCCGGATTCTCTCCTTTGACGGCAGGAATCTGACCGTTCAATCTGCTTCCGGTCAGGTTCGTTCGATTCCTATGGTTGACGTCGCTTCCTTTGTGGTTGACCCAAGTGCAGAACTCATTCGTAGGATAGACAAGGTTCAACAGGACCTGGATCAAATCGGCAGAATGGTTGATAATCTGGGAGCGTCCTGGCAGGAAGGGCGGGATCAGATTCGGGCTGACGTGACTGACCTCAATCCAATGACCCAAGTTGTCATCAGCAAGAAAAGCGGTTTTTTTCGGAAAAGTACGTTTGTGATCGAGGGAGAGGTTAGAAACAGGTCCAGTGTGTTCATCCGGGATGTCCACATTCGGGCGACCTTCTACAACCGTGAGGGTGTGCCGGTGAACGAGGTAGTCTTTCCCACGTTGGTCTCGACAATCAGCCCTGGAAGTGGCGCCAAGTTTCAGAAAGATATTCCCAACGCCCCACGCTTCGAAACCTTTGAGTTGACCTTGCTTGAAGGAAGACCTCAGACAACAGAGCGACGTGGGGGTGCCCAGAAACGTTAGAGAGAACGGTGTTCAAGGACTCATCACTTCCCAGGTACGGGGGGGAGATGAAGAGTGTCCGCCTTGCCACAGAGGCAAGGGCAGAAGAGATTGGAAAGGAAGCATCATGTTAGGAAGAATGTCTTTGCTGTCACTCATTCTGTGTCTGTCGAGTGGCTTGTGTCTTGCCCAGGAAGATGTGTTGACGCAAGGCACAGGAAAGACGCAACAGGGAAAACTGATTGGCTACTCTCAAGACAGTTTCGACTTTGCGGTTCAGCAGGGGGGAGGCATTTTTCTGGGTCAACTGCATCCCGCGGAGCAGGTGGCAAACATTGTCGTTTCTTCTTCAGAGGATCAGATATACCTGCTTTGTCAGGAATTGGCGTCGGATCCTGTTCTTCAGGGGGCGAGCATTGAAACGCCTGACAGGCCGTTGGATGTCCTTCAGACCAAGACGAATGAGACGAGAACCGGTCGGGTGGAAGGCTATACCGATGGAATTGTCTTTTTCCGGACATCGGATCCGAGAGAGGCTGATGCGGTGGATCTGATTCCCATTGAGGAAATCGAATCCTTCGCACTCTCCAATGCGGATTTTGAACTTCAACGCAAGTATGAACAGCTGGATCAGTTGGTTCAGTCACGCTATGCCAATGAGGGAGAGCGCCAGCAAAGGTTGAAGAGGGTTAAAGAACTGCGAGAGTTGACTGCACGAGTTGAATCTGAGCGCGCGAAGAAAGTCAGCGGCAATATCTATCAGGATATGGATATGTCGCAGTACTACAAGGGAAACACTTTTGATGTCTCACCGGGGCTGGTCATTGAGGAAGTCGTAGACCCCACGATGCAGATGCCTGGTGACGCGGCTTCCACGGAATCCTATTGGGAGAGCAGCGTTGACAGAACCAACAAGGACAGATCGCGTGAACGTCTTCAAGAACGGCTGGATGCCAACCGAAGAAGGACGAGAAATCTTGCGGAGCCAACTCCTCGACGGTCTCGTTCCGACAGCCGCAGTACTACCGATCGGACGACAGTAAGAACAAGGACAGGTACTTCCATCCCTTCCATCAAGTCCGTTCAGACGACCACGATCGGTGAGAATCCAGTCACCATTATAGACTATGAACGATAGATCTGGAGTGCATCGAGGAATTTGGGAGCGTTGACTTGCACCGAGTATTCCTGCACCGCTCGAAATCGGCCGTTGGCTCCCATTTCTGAACGCAGGCGCGGATTTCCCAAAAGCGTTTCAAGATGATCAATCCATTCCGACTGAGTTGAGGCAAGAAGACCGGTTGATCCAGCCATTACGATCTCATTGTTCGCACCCACTGCAGAGGCCACTGTCGGAATACCAGCTGCCATATACTCAAGAATCTTGAATCCACATTTGCCTCGTGTCCATTCGTCGTCAGTAAGAGGCATCACGCCGATGTCAAAGCGGTTGAGCGCATCCAGCTCACCGGTTCGAGTCCATTCAGGTGTGGAGCGGGTTTCTACTCCTTCGCAGTGATAGAGCCCACCGTAGACTTCCACCCGAATGGGATAGTGACGACTAATCTCCTGAAAGACTGAATCCAGACCATGCAGGTATGCAACTGTCGAGGGACTGCCTGTCCATCCGATGGTCACCTTATCTTGCTTTGGCACATTCTCTCTGGGCCTTATCTCATCGGTGTCCACCGGTGTTGGGAGCACGACCACGTTTGGGTTGATGCGTCGGGCATATTGCTCCAGAACTGAGTTCCCAACGATGACCCTGGTTGCAAGCCGAACAGTGGTTGCAGTTTTGGAAGGGCATTTCAGCCAGGCAAGCGATTTGTTGGGCGAATGGGACGCTGGAAGGTATATCGCATCATCAAAGTCGAACACGATGGGTCGGTTCCACAGAGACAGAATGCGCTCCAGCAGTGCAGGACCATAGGGGAAGACTTCCCTTTGGATGAACAGAAGATCGTGCTTTCGGGCGCGGAGTGTGTCGAGAAACCGACCGGCGCAGGACTCCATGAAATGTGCGAGTTTTCCGACGGTGTGTCCTTTTCTGTAGACAATTTCAAAGAACTCGGGGCTCATGAAAGGGCGAATCTCGTAATCAATTCCATTGAGTTGGAGAAAAGGCAGATACTGGCCGATTCGAAATCGGAAAGGTCCGGATTGGTCTGGCCAGGGCACAAGAAAGAGAATGCGCAAGAGTCTGACTTGCCTCCACTCATGAAAGGTTCTGAACAGGTTAGCACCTGCGAGCGGATGGGCTATGCCCGTTCACTCGGGTACTTGCTCAACAAAGGACACGCCCCTCTCGAACTCTGTTTTACTGAGAGCATCATCCCAATCTTTTGCGTAGGCGTCAAGAACCTTGGCCGGAATGCAAAGTGCATCTGATTTTTGATATCTCCCACATGTACCGATGATTTTCATTGAGATAATCCACAAATATCTGTAACAATTCCAATCTGAAAGGTTCGGTTGTTTTGGTGCCATTCCTCTCGGAGGACTGAAACTGATCTGACCGAACCGAGAACAAACATTCAGGGAGGACAGGGCACAATGTTTCATAAGAGATTTCGTTTCTGGGCAATGCTTCTTTGTTGTTTTGGGGTCGCTTCCATCGGCTTCTGCGCTGAACAGGAAGCCGTCACACCTGAGATGATCGCGAAGATTACCGAGGCAGCACCGGCTTCAGCGCAAGTCAGTCCGATGAAGCCTCGAACGCTGTTGGTTTTCAGTCTCTGCAACGGCTTTGTTCACAATGCGATTGCAGTTGGAGCCAAGACACTGGAGATTCTTGGGCAGAAGACAGGGGCATTTTCTGTTGTAGTCAGTGATGACATTGCCATGTTTGAGCCTGAGAATATCAAACAGTTCGATGCCATCTGTTTCAATAATCCGACTGGGGAACTTTTCCTGCCCAAGGATTTTGATGCACTCGATGAGGCGCAAAAGCAGCAGGCGCAGGAACGCGACGCACGTTTGAAGAAGACCCTTCTGGAGTACATTCGAAGTGGCAAAGGCATCGTGGGTATCCATGCCGCGACAGATGCATTCTACCAATGGGCGGAATTCGGGGAGCTCATGGGTGGCTATTTTAATGGACATCCCTGGAACGAGGATGTGACCGTCAAGGTGGATGATCCGCTTCATCCCGTCAATGCCGCTTTTGACGGCAAGGATTTTGTCATCGCCGATGAAATCTACCAGTTCAAAGATCCCTACTCGCGGGACAATCTCCGCGTGCTGCTCAGTCTGAATACGTCACTGACGAACATGGATAAAGGCGACGCAATTCGTCGCAATGACAATGACTTCGCAGTCAGCTGGGTGCGCTCATACGGAGAAGGTCGGGTCTTCTATTGCTCGCTGGGACATCGCAAGGAAGTTTTCTGGAATCCCCAAATTCTTAAGCACTATCTCGACGGCATCCAGTATGCCTTCGGCGATCTCAAAGCCGATTCGACTCCCAGCAATCGCGCCACGGACAAGAACGAATGGCGAAGCCTGTTCAATGGCAAGGATCTCACCGGCTGGCAGTGCAAGCCTGGCAGTTGGGTGGTGGTGGATGGTGTGTTGGAACGGCGCGGTGGTGGGGATATCTGGTCAGTCGGGCGTTTTGGTGACTTTGTTCTTGAACTGGAGTTCAACGTTGGCAAGGGAACCAACAGCGGTGTGTTCTTCCGTACCGACAACATTGCTGACTGTGTGCAGACGGGTATTGAGATGCAGGTCTTGGATTCGTATGGTGTTGAGAATCCCAGCAAGCACGACTGCGGCTCCATCTATGACTGCCTTGCCCCGACGAAGAACATGGCAAGGCCCGCCGGCGAGTGGAACAAAGCGGTCATCGTCGCCAAGGACAACAAGATCGAAATTGATCTCAATGGAGAACGCATCATTGACATGGATTTGAACCAGTGGACGGAAGCCAACAAGAATCCGGATGGTTCTGGCAATAAGTTCCGAATCGCCTACAAAGACATGGTCAGAGATGGGCATATTGGTTTTCAAGACCACGGTAATCCAGTTTCCTACAGGAACATCAGGATCCGAAAACTGAAGTAAGGAACACTGGTTGCTCCAAAGAGATTATCCGTACAAGCGCCTGTCCCTGATGATGGCACTTCAGTATGCTGTCGAAGGAGTCTGGTTTCCCATCGCTGCACGATACCTATCCGCTCCCATCGAACAGGGTGGCTTGGGGTTCAGCGGCCATCAGGTTGGTCTGATTCTGGGGCTGGGTGCGGCAGTTGGTTCCCTCTGCTCCCCATTTGTTGCAGGTCAGGTTGCCGATCGGCATTTCTCCGCTGAACGCGTCATGGGATTTCTGCTTTTCTGCGGTGGCCTGGTTCGAATCGTTCTTGCCTCTCAACGGGATTTTGCCAGCTGGCTTGTGCTGTCCATTCTCTACGGGATCCTCTACGCGCCAAGTCTGACATTGACCAATTCCTTGACCTTTGCCCATTTGACCGATCAGCGAAAGCAGTTTCCGATAGTCCGCCTCTGGGGCACCATCGGGTGGATGCTTGCTTCGTGGATTTTCCCGGTCATCTGGCTTCAGAGCGGTCTGCATCTGCGTTGGACGCCTCCTTTCTTGATCGGTACAGAGTTGCCGAACGTTACTGCGCGGCTTGGAGACTCCCTTCGGTTTTCCGGCTACGCGAGCCTTTTCTACGCGGTCTATTGCTTTTTTCTTCCGCATACGCCCCCAGAGAAGACTGCCCTGCAGAAACTGGCGTTTGCGAAGGCAGTTGCATTTCTCAAAACTCCTTCTTTTCTCGCGCTGCTTCTTATCAGCCTGCCGGTCAGCATGGTGCATCGCGTCTATTACATACATGATCCCTCTTTTCTTTCGGCCATTGGCCTTCGGGACTCTGACATCATGCCCGCCGCGTCTATGTCCCAGCTTGGGGAAATCGTAGTCATGGCCTACCTGGGAATCTTGATCGCTCGACTGGGATTTCGACGCGTGTTGACGCTTGGAATCCTCGCGATTGTCGCCCGCTATGCCATCTTTGGAACTGTTGGCCTTCCTGTCTCCGTGATCGTTATGAGTCACCTCATTCACGGATTCTGCTACGCCTGCTTCTTTGCGGCCGGACACATCTACGTTGACCGGATCGTTCCAACCGATATCCGTCATTCGGCGCAGACTTTATTCGGGCTGTTTGCCTATGGGTTCGGTCCGGTATTG
>JAKQFZ010000953.1 GCA_029558215.1 Candidatus Omnitrophota bacterium | reverse complement strand
GGTCTATGACATGGACTCCATTATCTGGCAGGCTGCCGATGAGCTTCTGACCCATTGTGGATGCAAATCGGGATGCCCGTCCTGCATCGGGCCGCCGCTTGAGGTTGGCGATGCGGGGAAGAGAATCGCGCAGTCCCTGGTTGGGAAGATTCGAGAGATGTGCGTCAACCGCACTGAGGCATCACGTTGAGGAGTATCGTTTGAAGAATCTTTTTGAGAGTGATTTTCTGGTCATCGGCAGTGGAATTGCCGGTCTGTCTTTCGCGTTGCGGGCGGCCGAGCTGGGCGAAGTGACGGTCATCACCAAGAAGGAACAATGCGATTCGAGCACCAACTATGCCCAGGGCGGGATTGCCTGTGTGATGGGTGGGAATGATGAATTCTCCCTCCACATCGAGGATACGCTCACCTGTGGCGCTGGACTGTGCAAGAAGGATGTCGTGGAGACTGTGGTTCGCGAGGGGCCGGCGCTGATCCAGGCACTGATAGACTGGGGTGTTGAGTTTACGCGGAAGTCCGGTGGAGACGACCTGGATTTGGGGCGGGAAGGGGGACATAGTCGTCGCCGAATCGTCCATGCCAAGGACTTGACGGGTCAGGAAGTCGAAAGAGCACTTCTCGAAAGAGTACGGCTGAATGACCGAATCCAGATATACGAGCATCAGGTGGCAATCGATCTCCTCTTTGCCGAACAATCCCAAGGCAGGCGTTGTGTGGGAGTGCGAGCCATAGATTCCCTCTCCGGTGATTTTCGGCTCTATGTGGCGGGAATGGTACTGCTTGCCACAGGTGGTGTCGGCAGAGTCTACCTTCATACAACCAATCCTCCCATTGCGACAGGGGACGGGGTTGTCATGGCTTACCGAGCTGGAGCAGTCATTGCCAACATGGAGTTCATCCAATTCCATCCGACTTCTCTCTACCAGAAGGATGAGGTCTCTCGAGCTTTTCTCATCTCTGAAGCGGTTCGCGGCGAGGGTGGAGTTCTGAGGACTCTGGACGGTGAGAGTTTCATGCAGCGCTATCACCCGCTTGCCTGTCTGGCACCGCGGGACGTTGTTGCCCGTTCCATTGACAATGAGATGAAGCATCGGGGTGACCCGTGCGTCCTCCTGGATTTGACACACCTTCAGGCTGACTTCATCAAGGATCATTTTCCGAACATCCATAAGCATTGTCTTGGTTTAGGGTTGGATATCACGAAGGAGCCAATTCCAGTTGTTCCTGCGGCGCATTACTCGTGTGGGGGTGTCTTGACCGACTTGGACGGTCAGAGTTCAATTTCGGGTCTGTTCGCGACAGGGGAGGCTTCCTGTACGGGCTTGCACGGCGCCAATCGACTTGCTAGCAACTCCCTTCTGGAAGCGCTCGTATTCAGTAACAGGGCTTTTTTGAAGATTGCGTCGCAACAGGAGAGATTTCAACGTGTTGCTGCCAGCGAGATTCAACTCGATTTTCCCGCTCTGGTGATAGATGAGTCTTTTGAGGCAGTGAGACTTAGGCACTGCGCCGAGGAACTGGTTCGAACGATGTGGGACTATGTTGGAATCGTTCGTTCGAATGAACGCTTGCACCTGGCGCGTCAGAGGACTAAGATGCTCCAGAGTGAAATAGACGGTTATTTCCGAAGAGGTCTGTGCAGCGGGTCTCTGGTCGAGTTGCGGAACATGGTTCAGTGTGCCGATTTGATTGTCCGAAGCGCACTCAGGCGCAAGGAGAGTCGAGGGTTGCACTTTAATCTTGACTATCCTGCTGCAGATGACAAACACTGGAAAAAAGACACGATATTGACTTTGAAGCAGAGCAGTTCGAGAAACTCTGGTCGAGGTCTTTCGTAATCAGAATTAGTGGAGTAAGGAGAGCAGACGGGTGAAGGTCATTCTCAGACAGGATGTGGACAAGCTTGGGGCTGAGGGCAAAGTTGTTGATGTCAAGGACGGTTATGCGTGTAATTTCCTGATTCCGAGAGGTATGGCGGTTGAAGCCACCACTCAGCGGGTCAAGAACATCAACCACGAGCGCAAACTCATTGAAGACCGTAAGCGGCGCGAGACCAAGGAAGCGACAACTCTTGCAAAGAAGATTGAGCAGGTGTCCTGCAACATACCGGTGCAGGTCGGTGAAGAGGACAAGATTTTTGGCACGGTCACCACTGCGGACATCGCGGCTTCCCTTGCAGAGAAGGGGATCACCGTGGATCGCAAGAAGATCACACTGGATGAACCCATAAGAGCCCTGGGTGTCTACAATGCCAAGATCAAGATTGCCCACGAAGTGACTGCAAATCTCAGAGTCTGGGTTGAAAAGAGACGCGACGACTGAACTGACGCCTCTTGGCAGATGTTGGTTTTGGAGTGCGGATCCGGAGGCTCGAAGGTCTTGTGGACGGAAGGGGATTCTGGAAATCCAAGCGTCATTGTTCAGACAAACCAAGGGCATGATTGTGCCGATGCTTTCTCTTTGAGGATCGGGCAGTATCGAGGGCTATGCCCACATCCCCATAAGCCTTCTCGAACCAGAAGCCGGACTTTCTTGGAGTCCGGATTTGCGAAGGTAACGGCGAGAGAGTTATCCGAGGTTTGCTCATGGTTTTCTCCATCGTCTTGGCTGATTCATACTCAGAGACACGGCTCGCAACGAGACGGGTTTGGTTCAAGTGAGCATTGTCTCTGTGATAGGTCTTGCGTACGCGCTTCGAATGGATTCAGCTCGGTGCTAGAGATCTCGGGCATATTTGTTTGATAGGATGGACTAGGGATGGCAGAGAAGACACTCCCACACAATCTCGATGCGGAACGTGCTGTGCTTGGCGCCATGCTCAGGGATACCACAGCGCTGGGCACCGCATTTGAGATTCTGGGACAGAACAGTTTCTATCACGAAGGTCATCTCAAGATCTATCTTGCCCTGCAGGCGTTGTACATGCGAGGTCAACCCACTGACTTGTACTCGGTGGCCGAGGAACTTCGCCAGCTCGGGGATCTGGATAAGGCAGGAGGAACCGCCTACATCGCCTCGCTTCTCAACAGTGTGGCTACTTCAGCGAATCTGGAATATCACGCGGAAATCGTTCGGGACAAATCTGTTCTGCGCGATCTCATCCAGAGTTGCATCAACACCGCTGAAGAGGGTTTCCAAGAACACGGAAGTTCCTCAGATCTCCTGGAGCAGATGCAACAGCAGTTACTTGTCCTGTCTCAGAACACGAGGACAAGTGGATTCCGCCATGTGTCGGAGATGCTGGACACCGTCATGCAGCGTATTCGCGTTGCTCGTGACGATCACTCCAGAGTTACCGGTGTTCCCAGCGGGTTTGACGGTCTGGACGATCTGACGGCGGGTTTTCAGAAGTCAGACCTTGTGGTTCTGGCTGCTCGTCCGAGTGTCGGCAAGACCTCACTTGCACTGAATGTGGCATCCCATGCAGCGGTTGAGAATGGAATTCCAGTCGGAGTTTTCAGCCTTGAGATGAATGCTGAGGAGATTATTGAACGCCTTCTGTGCAGTGCCGCGAGGGTGAACCTCAAGAGCGTCAAGGATGGTTGGATAGATGATGAGGAATTTGACCGACTGGTTTCCTGTGGTGGCGTTCTCTCCACCAGTCCGATCCACATTGACGACTCCGCCAACCTTCCCATTACTGACATATTCACGCGAGCCATTCGCCTGAAGGCCAAGGAACCCAAACTTGGACTCATCGTCCTGGACTATCTTCAGTTGATTACGGCTCCGCCCACCTCCGGATATCGAAATGAAAACAGACAGCAGGAAGTGGCTGGCATCTGCCGATCTCTGAAGTCACTCGCCAGGGAGTTGGATGTGCCTCTGCTGGTCTTGTCTCAGCTGTCTCGAGCGAGTGAGAAGAGGCACGACGATCCCACTCCCCGTCTCTCGGATCTCAGAGACTCGGGAGCCATCGAACAGGATGCCGACGTGGTGATGTTTCTCTATCAAGCCCAGGAACCTGGCCAGCAGACCTCTCATTATTCTGCGGGTTCCGGCGAGGAAGAGACTCCCGAAGAGAATAGTATGGTCACACTCACCATTGCCAAGCAGCGCAACGGTCCCCGAGGCAGTGTGAGCCTCTACTTCTGCAAGCAATATACACGTTTCGAAAACCTGGCCATGGAGGAAGCACCACCTTATTGAGATTTCGCAGACCATGAGAAGACTCAGAAGCATCCTCATCTTCATCGGTTCCGTCGTAAACAGCGTTCTGCAAGAGCTTGGGTCCTTTGCGCTGATGGTGCTTGACACCTTTCGGAAAACTCCGGCGAGACCATGGCGATGGTCACTCCTCCTTGAGCAAATGGAGAGCATCGGCTTCAACTCCCTTCCAATCGTGTTGCTGACCTCGACATTTACCGGCATGATCATGGTATTGCAGACTGGCATCCAGTTGGAGCGATTTGGAGCCAAGGTCTATGCCGTTGGGGGAGCGACAGTTGCTCTGGCACGCGAACTGGGGCCTGTTCTGACTTCCCTTGTGCTGGCGGGTCGGGTGGGTGCCGGTATTGCCGCAGAACTGGGCACGATGAAAGTCAGTGAACAGGTTGATGCTCTGGAAACGTTGGCGACCGACCCAATTCACTATCTGGTTGTTCCGCGATTTGTTGCAGCCTGCATCATGCTGCCGATTCTGGCGACACTGTCCAATGTGGTCGGCATACTGGGCGGTATGGTGGTGGCGAAACTCTCTCTGGGACTGTCATACCGACTTTCGTATCGAACAGCGCTCGAATGGCTGACCTTTGAAGACTTGTACAGTGGGCTGGCAAAAACGCTTTTTTTCGGCATGATCATTTCTTTGGTCGGATGCTATCACGGGATGAAGACCAGCGGCGGCGCCGAAGGAGTTGGTCGCTCAACAACCAAAGCTGTGGTCACCGGTTCCGTGCTCATTTTGGTCTCGGACTACTTTCTGACCGAGTGGCTTCTGACCTTCTTGTGACGTTCCTGGGATGAGGAATATGGATCCAAACACCAATGGACAACCGATGATCCGAGTGACAAATCTGGCCAAAAGGTTGGGTGACAAGGATATCCTGCGTGGTGTGAACTTGGACATTCACAAGGGGGAGACGATGGTCATCCTTGGCCGAAGCGGCGAGGGCAAGAGTGTTTTGCTCAAGCACTTCGTTCGGCTGATGAAACCGGATTCCGGACAGGTCTTCATTGAAGGGCAAGAGATCACTCACCTGCGGCCTTCCGAACTGGTGCCAGTGCGTGTCAAGGTGGGAATGCTGTTTCAGGGAGCCGCGCTTTTTGACTCCATGACGATAGAGGAGAATGTTGGATTTGCGCTCTATGAGCATTCTGGTCTTTCAAAACAGGAGATCCGTTCGCGAGTGATCCAGGAATTGGCGCATGTGCAGTTGACGTCCCAGGTGATGAACAAGAAGCCGGCGGAACTGTCCGGGGGAATGAAGAAGCGTGTCGGCTTGGCTCGCGCGATTATCATCCGCCCGAACATTATGCTCTATGATGAGCCGACGACGGGTCTTGACCCAATCACTGCCGACGCCATTGATGAACTGATCATTCAGATGCAGCGTGACCTCGGGATTACCTCTGTGGTCGTTACCCATGACATGAAAAGCGCGTTCAAAGTTGCAGACAGGATGGCGCTTCTTAACAAGGGAAGAATCCACAAAGTGGGTAGCAAGGAAGAGTTTCAAAACACCGATGACCCGATGGTTCGGCAGTTTATTCTCGGGCAGGCCCGTGGTCCAATGACCTGAGAGCAGGTGGCCATGGGAAAGGGAGTTTGGAATGCAGTTAAAAAGAACTGAGTTGCGTGTGGGTGGGCTTGTCGTTGTCGCGGCGATCAT
>JAKQFZ010000934.1 GCA_029558215.1 Candidatus Omnitrophota bacterium | reverse complement strand
ATTACCGTTAGTATACCGACCACCCATGAGGAGACTCAGAAATCAGCCTTCTTCCGCGTGACTGTGGAGCGCCTGTTTTCGGGGGCTGGAGAGCCTGGAAGAACGATCAACGATATTCCCTTTCTACGCCCGTTGAGTCGCAGTAAGCCGCCCCAGCCCGTGAAGGCTGACAGCCAGGGCAACGCCGTCGTTTCCCCTTTGCTCTTCTGGTCGGACTCGATGCTCGACGTCAAACAAGGTCAGACGATCTGCATCTCCGCGAAAGGCGACGTCAAGGGTTGCCACGGACCGGAAGGCGAATGGGCCTATGGGCCTTGGGGACCGACAGGCGGGATGTCTGAGGGCACGGAGCACTATCCCAAAAGGCTCTGTGCGCTCATTGGGAGGATCGAAGGCAGCGATAGATGCGAGGAGTTTCTTGTCGGCGACAGCATCAGTTTCGAAGCGCCGATGGACGGTCGGCTCTATCTGGGCGTTTCGGATATTCACCACTTTGACAACGAGGGGGAATTCATTGCGACCGTCAGCATTGATGGCAAGCACGTCAACTTCAAGAATCTGACGACTTCTCTCGAAGTTCGTGTGAAGGAGAAGATCAAAGCAAGGCCCAAAGCTCTCTACTATCAACTCTGGACGGCGATCTCGCATGCCGAAGACCTGCCATCAGATGCTCGGCTCTGGAGAGATTCCAAGACGGGCAAGGTCTGGCGACCCTGCAAATCCGCTCAGAGCCTGGAACGGAAGATGATCTACGACGACCTCTCACCGGGCGAGTATCGAGCGAGTGTGCATGCCGTTTGGGAAGACCGTTCACAGGATCCGACGCCTGTTGGAGTCAGCGATCCTGTCGAACTGAAGCAGGGCGACAACAGAATCGCGACGATCAATCTGGAAGGCGCGTCGATCTTGACAGTGAAAGCCATTGACGGCTCGACACAGAAGTCGATCGACTTCGTTTGCGTGAATGTTTCAGGGTCGGACGGTTTCCATGTTGTCGGGCTGTATACCGGAACGGATGGCATGGTTTCTTTCACGCATCTCAACCCTGGTGAATACACGCTTCAGATGGAACGAATGCTGAGACAATTCGGTGAGCCCCACTATAGGCCTGAGAGCGAACCCGTCACCGTTACTCTCGAAGATGGCCAGGCAACGGAGATCACCGTTCCGATGAAGCGCATTGAGACAAGCGACTCCGAAGCCGAGAAGATGTATCCCTGGTGTGTGATCGGAATTGTGACGGATCAAGACGCCAATCCCCTTGCGGACGTTGAGATCAGCGCCAGCTGTGGACGTGGAACTTTATTCCAGACTGGGAAAACCGTAAGCGGATCCGACGGAAAGTACACACTGCGATTTGGTCCCGGCGTCCGCAATCCGGACGAGAAGACGGGCGAGGTCAAGGCTGGCCTGCAGGCTTCAACAATCTACGCCTTCAAGGATGGTTACTATGAAAAGCAGATGTGCCAGCAGGGTGGTCTCTGCATGGCGGACGAACGCCCAGGCGATGACAATGTCTGGGGACAGGATCCGGATAAGGTTGTCCTGCCGAATCAGCCCTATCGTTTGGATTTTGTCATGCTGCCGGCGGCGCAGGTCGTCGTCCACTTGAAGAACGATGAAGGCAAGCCAATTCCGAATCAGCGCATCGAAGTGTATGGGCCTGGATATCCTTCTACGTCGGTCTTTGCGCAAGTGGATACCGACGAAACGGGCACGGCACGAATTGCGAACGTTCCGCTCAAGAAATATGACTTCACGCTGAGGCTCAACAAAGAAGGCTCGACTTGCAGTCCCGTCGCTCTGGAGTTTAGCGAGCCGGTGTTGTACGAAATTGACATGGTATTCGTGCAGGGTCAAAACGACTCGAATGCGCTTGAGGTCAAGGTGCTTTCTTCGCCATAGCCTTCTCTCTCGTACGCCCTGCTTCGGCAGCACACAGAGCCGTGCTACCGAAGTATGCGAAGGCGGGACTTTCTTTTCTTCGAATCCTTCTCTTGCTTTCCTGATGCCAAGGATACTATAGTACTGCATTCTTAAAGAATGAGTTAATCCTTTGGGAGGAGGTTTCATCTTGGAGATTAAGAAAAAGCGTGCTTTAATCAGTGTTTATGACAAGACCGGTGTGGTGGAATTTGCCACGGGGTTGCACAAACTGGGTTGGGAGATTCTCTCCACCGGTGGCACATCCAAGGCACTCAAGGAAGCGGGAATACCCGTTCTGAGCGTGTCAGATGTGGGGCAATTTCCGGAAATCCTCGACGGGCGCGTCAAGACGCTAAACCCAAGAATCTTTGGGGGCATTCTCGCCCGCCAAAACGATCCCAAGCACATGAAAGAACTCGATGAGCAGGGCATTGTGCCGTTGGGTCTCATTGTTGTGAATCTCTATCCGTTTGAGGCGACGATTGCCAAACCGGACGTGACGCTCGCAGAAGCCCAGGAGAAGATAGACATCGGTGGCGTGTCGCTCTTGCGGGCTGCTGCCAAGAACTATCCTTCCGTCGCGGTCGTCTGTGATCCCGAGGATTACTCCGAAGTGCTCTCGATGCTCGGAAAAGGAGAGGTCTCCGAGCTGATGCGACTGACTCTGGCAGCAAAAGCGTTTCGATGCACTGCCCACTACGATTCGGCGATCTTCACCTATCTTCAGAAGGTCAATGAAGGTGCGGACAAGAAATTCCCGAACGTCCTGTTCCAAGAGTTCGAGATGCAGTCTACACTGCGCTATGGCGAAAATCCCCATCAGGACGCGGCGATCTATGCGTCAGTTCCTGCTGAGTCGGTCAGTCTTCGAAATGCCCGACAGATCCAGGGCAAGGAATTGTCGTACAACAACTACGTGGATCTCGAATCCGCGCTTTCCTGTGCCCGAGAGTTTGACGAGGTGTCTGCGGTGATTCTCAAGCACAACAATCCCTGCGGGCTTGCCGTCGCGAAGACACTTGCAGAAGCCTATCAACAGGCGCATGACTGCGATGCCTTGTCAGCCTATGGAGGAATTGTCGGCCTCAATCGCTTTGTGGACGCAGAGACAGGCAAGAAACTCGCTGAAGCACGGTTTCTGGAGTGCATTCTGGCTCCGGGTTACGCTCCGGAAGTTCTGGAGATGCTTGCTGCCAAGAAGAACCTCCGTGTGCTGGAACTTCCTGGAATGGACAAGCCGAGAAGGCAGCATGCTCTGGCATTTCGAGGAATTGTCGGCGGGTTGTTGGTGCAGGATGACGACATCAGTATTCCATCCTATGACCTGAAGGTTGTCACAGAGAAGAGACCGACTGAAGAGGATCTTCGGTCGCTGCTGTTTGCGTTCCGTGTCTGCAAACTGGTCAAATCCAATGCCATCGTTCTGGTTCAGGGAACGCATACTGTTGGCATCGGTGCAGGTCAGATGAGTCGTGTGGATTCCTCAGAACTGGCGGCCAAGAAGGCAGGGCTCAAAGCGCAAGGTGCTGTACTCGGCTCGGATGCGTTCTTCCCATTCCGTGACGCGGTTGACGCTGCGGCGAAAGCGGGCGCGCGTGCGATCATCCAACCGGGTGGTTCCATGCGTGACGAGGAAGTGATCCAGGCAGCCAACGAACACGGCATCGCAATGGTGTTTACTGGTCGAAGACACTTCCGGCACTGATCTGGGAGTGTCTCACCACCAAGACACAAAGAAATCATCGGAAGTTCTTGACGGATTCGAGTGCTTTTTGCTAGGTTTGCTTCGGTTGTGGCGGCTTAGCTCAGTTGG
>JAKQFZ010000921.1 GCA_029558215.1 Candidatus Omnitrophota bacterium | reverse complement strand
GCCGAGTTCGATAAGCGTCGGCGCTATGCTCACCAGAAACTCAACCAGATTCCGGGCGTCACCTGCTGCAATGCCCGGGGCGCTTTCTACCTGTTTCCCAACGTTTCGGCGACGGGTCTGAAGTCGGCGGAGTTTTGTGCGAAGATGCTGGAGCAGGAGAAGGTCGCCGCCGTACCAGGCATCGCCTTCGGCGCGGACGATTACATTCGCATCAGCTACGCCACAAGCATGTCGAATATCGAAAAGGGCTTGGAGCGAATGGACCGTTTCGTGCGCGGGTTGGCGAAATAGAGTCATAGTGCCACTGTTAAGAAAGTGTCACATGGGGTCAACCGGATGATGGGGTTTCTATTCCCATCTCATCGAGTTTCCTGTACAGGGTCTGGCGACTAATCCCGAGCAGGCGAGCTGCCTTTGCCTTATTCCAGCCTGCCTTCTGCAGGTTCTGGAGTATCTCCTCACGTCCACAGTTAGTCTCAGAGCAGTTCCGCATACCACAAAACTCCACAAACTCAGTTGGAAGATGCTCCACGTCAATGAACGTGCCATGGCAGAGTATGAACGCATGCTCTAGTGTGTGCTGCAGTTCTCGAACATTCCCTGGCCAGTCATGCTCCATAAAGACTTCGTCTACGCGCGGGGAGACACCGACTATGTTGCGTTGATATTGCGCGTTGAGTCTGTCACAGAAATGGGAGACCAGAGGTGGAATGTCTTCCTTTCTGTCCCGAAGTGCAGGCAGGGCGATCTCGACGACCCGAAGGCGATAGTAGAGATCCTCGCGAAAGGTACTCTCTCGAACTCTGCGGCGGAGATCACAGTTGGTGCAGGCAATGATTCGCACGTCCGCCTTTATCGGATGCGTATCGCCGACTCGCTCAAACTCACGCTCTTGGAGAACACGCAGTAACTTCGACTGAAGGCCGAGGGAGACGTCTCCAATCTCATCCAGCAGGAGGGTTCCTCCTTGCGCTGCCTGATAACGTCCGATCTTGTCCCTGACGGCTCCAGTGAACGCCCCTCGAACATGACCGAAAAGTTCACTTTCCAGGAGACCTTCCGCGAGTGCTGAGCAGTTGACCGCGACAAAGGGTTTGCCAGCACGAAGACCTCGATTGTGGAGGGTTCGGGCAACCAACTCTTTGCCTGTCCCACTCTCTCCGGTGATCAGCACGGTTGCATCGGTCTCCGCCACATCCTCAATCAGGTTGAACACTTTCTGCATCAAGGTACTTCTGCCGATGAGACTATCCAACTGGTAGCGTTGTTGTACTTCCCGCTCCAACTGCATCAGCCTTGTCAAATCGCGGACTACCAGAACAGCGCCCCTCTGTTCACAGCTGGCGTCGAGCAGTGGCGTACAGGAGACTTTGACACTCAGCAATGGTTCTCCGACAGTGGAGCCAGCCAGCGGTTTGTCTTCGACAACACGGCCGCTCTCAACCGTCTGCTGCAGCACTGTAACGAACTGAGCAATCAACGAAGGGTGTTCGCTGCGCGACTGTGGATCCAGTGACATTCCGGGTGAGATTCCATAGAGGGATCTGGAGGCCTCGTTGCACTGGATCACGCGCATTTCCCTGTTGACTGTGATGATTGCATCTCTGACGCTCTGGAGTATGGCTTCAAGATTTGCACGGTAGCGCTCGCGTTCTTCGCTGATTCGAGTGTTTTCGTCAGCCAAGTGTTTCTGATGAAGCGCCTGCTTGGCAAGACGAAGAAGAGTCTCCTTTCTTACGGGCTTCTGAACGTAGTCATAGGCACCCAGACGGACCGCTTCTTGCGCGGTGGCCAGTGTTGGTTGACCCGTGAACAGGATCACTGGGCAGTGAAGATTTCTGCGTTTGATCTCACTGAGAAGATCAATGCCAGATTGGCCATCCAAGACAATGTCGGCGAAAACAAGATCATAGTCATCGGTACTCAACAGGGAAACAGCACTGGGAAAGTCAGAGCACACCTTCACTTCATATCCGGCCTGCGACAGAAAGGCCTGAAAAGAGTATCGGAGGCTCTCCTCGTCGTCCACCACAAGTATTCTCGACTCCATCGTGTGTCCTTTCAACGAGTCCAGTATCTAGCAGACCGGAAAATCCAGGATGACTTTGGTATAACTGCCCTCGACGCTCTCAAAAGCAAGCCTTCCGCCATGGTCGGTCATGATCCGATGGCTGATGCTCAAACCGAGTCCCGTTCCCTCGCCTTTCGGCTTTGTCGAGAAGAAGGGCTCGCACAGATGGGAGAGCATGTTCTTCGGTATGCCGGTTCCATTGTCTCTGAAGACAATCCGAACGATCCTGTTGCCGTCTTTCTCTAATTGTTTCCCGCTGATCTCCAGAATCTTCTCCGCATGCTCATCGGGGAATCGCTTATTCAGGGCATATCGAGCATTGCTCATCAGATTGATGAAAACTTGCTGAATCTGATGAGGATGACCACGCACTTCTGGCAGATCCGCTGCGAGGTGAATTCTGATGTCTACTCCATCCCGACGGATCTGTCGCTCCATGAGACTCAGAGCATCCTCAAGAACCTGGGGTATCATAACCCTACCTTCGAAGTCTGAATCCTGGCGGGCAAACGCAAGCAGGTTCTTCACAATACGGGCGATTCGTTCCCCTTCCTTCAGGATGCCATCGGTCAACCGATTGGGATCACCGTGCGCTACCACACCATCTTTGAGCAGTTGCGCATAGTTAATAATCCCGTTGATTGGGTTGTTGATCTCGTGAGCCACTCCTGCTGCCAGCTCACCCAGTGAAGCCAGATGAGCAGTCACGACAGCCTCTGCCTCAATGCGCGATCTTTCCGTGAGTTGCTTCTCCAGTTCGGACGTCTTTTCTCGAACTCGCTGTTCGAGCACTTCCTGAGACTGTCTCAGCTGCGCCTCAGTGTCTCGCAACTCCGCTTGAGCCTTTTCCAAGCTTTCCAACATAGCATTGATATTGTGAGCCAGCTGTCCCAGCTCGTCTCCTCCCATCTTGGAAAGTCTTGATGAAGCGTCTGCCGTGATTCCCACTTGGCGAACAAACCGTTCCAGATTCGTCAGCCGCGCCAGAACTGTTCTTTCAATGAGCAGCAAAGCTGCCAACAACTGGAGCAGACCCAGAACTGCGATCGAGCCGTGGGCAGAGCGCATGGCCCTCAAACCGGTCATCGAGATATCTCTGGGAAGTTCAGCACGTATCAAAAGCGCAGGCTGATCCTGGATGTCGCGCAGCAGTGCATAGGCGTTAAGCCGAACGTCATCAATAATGCTAACGCAGAACTCTTCTCCTGCCAGAATCTGGTACAGGGCTGCTTGACTCTCTGCATCAAGTCTCATTGCTCCCAACACCTGCACCTCGAAGTCAAAATCAACCTGTTTGGACAGGGTCTGTATCAAGTTCGCGTCAAGAAATCGCGCCATAATAAAGGTTCCTCGGGAAGGCCCTTGCATATGACTTGATAAAATAGGCCTTGAGGAGATGAGCAAAGGCGTTGCCTGTCCGATCATGACCCCTGCCACATACTCCCCGGGACTGCGGGGAGCCAGCAAGGGATGATCGTGACGCCAAGTGCCCTTGTGAAACTCGGGAAGTGTAATCTCGCGCTCAGTGGCGAGATCCATCACCTTACCCCACACCACTTCGTGAGTGGCGTTGAGAATGTAGATCAGGTTGATGTCGTTATCTGTAAACGAAGTGTCCACCAGATTGGACTCAATGTAGTCCTCGTTGCGGTCTTCGACAAACTCATAGGTATCATCCCAGGCCGCCCAGTCGGAACCAAAGTACTCGTCGAGATGCCATATCTCTCGCTCAATACACTGGACGCATCGTTTGATGTTTCGACGGCTCTCCTGCTGCTCCAAATTCTTGAAACTTGGAGAGAAGATTAGGGAGTGAAGAAGCTGCTGCGAACCGACAAAGAGACCGATCAACATTCCCAGCAGGAGTATGAGTTTCCACCGTATTGGCATCTTCTGATTGACACCTCTCAGACTGAGTCGGACAGCATGGAGTATACGGCGGACTTCACTCTGGTTCAACACAGCATCCAATCCACCTCGCTGTCCCTCATGTGTCAGGCGGCCTTGTTGAGAGAGACGAACACAGCTCGAAACGACAGGTTGTTTGTGTTCTTTCGGAGACAACTACTGATTGTCCTGTCCCTTCGCTGCCAATGAGTTGCTTCGAAGATAGTCCTGAATTCGACTGACGACAGAGGCTGGAATCCACTGCGCCATCTGTTCGGCTGGAATTGTCCGGAGCTCGCTGGGATGGGTCAGTCCCTCACTGACAAGTCGTCGAACCATGTCCCGACTGAGTCCGGTGGCATTCAGTTTCCCGAAGTCTTTCCATTCCTTTGAAAGCCCGAGTTTGCTTCTCAGTACCAGCTCAGCTGCGGCGCGTATCGTCTGATCCGTTGCACTCTTGAGTCGTGCCAGGTCTGCCAGCCCCTGCAACAGCCACGAGCATTCCTCTCCAATTCGCTGTGCCATTCCTTCCATCACGCCGTATCGGTGTTCGATGTCTTCGGTGGCCTGATCCGAGCACCAGTCAATCAGAAATGCGGCACGTTTGATGCTTCGCGCCGTATCGAATGTGGGAAGTGTCTCCTCTCCACCCAGAAGGGATTCCAACAGCCCATGGCTTCTCTCTCCTTCTTGATCCAGACGTTCCCAAAGTCTTCGGACAAAGAAATGACCCTTCCACTCTCGTTCGGTGAATGGAAAAAAGGCGCGATTGTCTAATGGACAAAGAGCGGCGAGCAGCAGCAGATCAGTCTCCTCATAGCCGGTTTCAGGTTCATTGTCCAACCAGTCCAGAAACCAGAGACCTGTGACCGGCTCCAGTCCTGACTGGGCGATCAGCATTCCCGTTGCGGAACAGGTCAAGCGGTTCTGAGCCTCAATACAGAGTCCGGAACGCATGAGAGTACTGACTGAACTGTTCATCCCACTTTCTGCCCAGTCGGCTCCAGTCTCATGGCCGGAGAGTGTGTTCGCGATGAAACCTACCAACTCCTCTTTTGAAGATGCCACCCGTGTTGCCAAGAGTCCGAGGGCTGTTGATTCGAGCGAAACCTGAGACAGAATCGGTTGCGGCCTTGCCCACGGATCACGCAGATATCGAGCCAAAACACCTCGAACTTCGCCCTCGAATCCAACCGCGATCATTCCCCGCCCAAAGAGGCATCTGCCCATCCGACCGCTCCTGCCGGTCATGTTCTGGAACTGCTCTCGAGTCAGTCTTCCCAACTGTGGTGGCTGTCCCCGAAGCATGGAAGGCACAGTGGTTTGGTACGACTGCCGGCACAGCAAGGTGTTGACGACAGGAAGGTTGACGCCTTCCGAGAGAGTCGAAGTAGCCACAGCAATCCGAACTTCGCCACACTGCAGCGCCTTCTCGACCAGTTCTCTCTGCATCCAGGTCAGATCGCTGTTGTGGATGGCGATGCCTTTGTGGAGGAAATCCTGCAACCGTGATCCAACAGAATTGGTTTCCAATGTCTGTAGTTGTTGCAGGGCTTCGGATGCGGCAGGCAACGAGACTTGTTGCGCCAAAAGATCAGCCCACAGAATACAAAGATGACGCTGGGGAACGAAGATCAAAGTCTGCTCTCCGCGTTCCGCGAGGTGCATGGCAGCCTCAAGAAGGCTCTCGGCTTCGTTGTCGGAGTCGCTCGAGAACAGTTCCTCGACACCTTCTTCGCCGGAGTTATACTCCCGATAGTAGAAACGTCCCCGGCACAGCACCCCTTGGCGCAGTTCGACCGGTCGTTGGGTTTCTTCGACCAGCTTGGCGCTCAACCATTCTGCCAGACGTGCGCCATCGAGCACGGCGGACAGCCCTACCAACTGGACAGATTTCGCTCTTTTCAGATGGGTTACCAGTTGCTCGATGCGTGCTCCTCGCTCTGGATCGAAGATCGTTTGCAGCTCATCCACAACCGCCACTCCGACTGATTCCAAAAGCGCCGGATATCTCGCCAGAAGTCCCAGCAGCTTCTCGAAGACTACGACCGCAATCTGGTATTTCCCTGTACCAATGTCTTCGTCTCTTTCGCGATGGTCTCGAGACGAAAGAACGACCCGGATACCCAACGGCTGCTGGTAAAGTCTCTGGAAGTGTTCGTACTTTTCGTAGGCAAGAGCCTTGGTCGGAACCAATACCAGGGCACGTCGGTCGTGTTCGATGTGGTGCAGAGCAGCGACCTCTCCGATCAGCGTCTTCCCTGAAGAGGTCGGAGCAGAGACGACCATATTGGTTCCGTCAAAGAGATTGTTCTCAACGAATGCCGTCTCCTGGACGGGGAGCAAATCCGCGCCGTAATGGTCTCGAAGAAGATCGGTTACGGTCTTATCCAAACCGTAATGACGAAGGAAATCAATTTCCACGTTGGGTTCCTTCAACCAAGAGACCGCGACACGAGACGGCAGATCACTCTGCAGAATCCTGGTTTATCAGGTACTTGGCCGCGACACTGCCAATAGTGGTTGCCGTCGGTTTCCCCTGAGTGTGCAACTTCAGTGCTTCCATGTCGGACGCCCACACCGTGTCCCCGGGAGCCATCAGACAGACACTTCCAGGTTCGTAGTTTTGGTACAGGATTGTGCCGTCCTTATAGTAATAGTGTTCGTGGCAGATCTCGGTCTGATAGGGGCGCATGAGCGGCGGAATGTCGCAGGGCTTGAACCAGAGTTTGATCTCTCTCTCGGCTTCTTCGAGTGTGGCGGAAGCATGAATGAGATTGTCAATTCTCTGTCCGATGACTTTGCCTGAGGCATCCTTGATGTCTACGAGCGTTCCCAACGAACGAATGCTGCCTGGCTTTTCCTCGCGCGCCGCGTGCGGGTTGGTTGGGCCCGCCAGTTCTCGAATCCGCTTGGGAGCATTCTCGCCTTGGTAGACCAAGGCGATGACTCGGCGCTTCCACGGCTGATCAGGGTAGTGGGAAGCGCCTGTGATGTACTCAATGAGGGAGGGGAAGAATACCTTGCCCAGATGCTCGGCATAGTGCTCTTCAGCAAGCATTTTGCTTACGTTGACGATTTTCGCTCCGGCGAAACGCAGTCCCGTGTGGAACTCGGACAATTGTGACAGAACGTAACCTGTCAGGGAATTCTTCAGCGCGTCTGGCTTGATCAGCACCAGGGTCTGATCCATGTTTGTTCGGTGCATAGAAACGGTTCCTTTCACAAATGACGGTCAAACATTCTCCTGATTGACAGCGGGTAAGGTATCCTTTCGAAAAGAACCTGTCAACGGTCGCGAATGACCGTGCGACATCTCACTTGAAATCCCAGCAACAAAAGGGATATCTTCCCTTGAGGTTGCGTTGCAATGGAATTGCCGGGTTCGATGGCATTTCCGGAAAGCAGGGTCGTGTCATTTCAGGTATGAGCGATGAAGCAGGCCAATTTCATCTCTCTCCCGCCCAACTGAGGCGGAGTTGGCGCATTGTCACTTGGGCGGGGCTTCTGGGAACCGTCTACTACATCCTTTGTATCAACGGTGCTCCTCGAATCAAATTTCTGACCGAGATGAAAGCCACGGCGTTTGATTTCGGTCTTATCGCTGGACTGAGTTCCCTCGCGCTTGCCTTTCAAGTGATCGGCAGTCTTGCGGCCAACCGTCTCAAGCATCGTAAGCCCGTCTGGATGATTATTGCCATCACGCATCGTCTCGTGTTTATCAATGTCTTGATGGCGCCCATGCTGTTTGGCAATGACCGGCTGCGTCTGTGGTGGATCATCCTGCTTCTGTTTGGGCATGATCTACTTGCGCAGATTGGAGTGCCGCTTTGGATGTCGTGGATGGCGGATCTGGTTCCCAAGGAAACCATGACACGGCACTGGGCTTCCCGCCAAAGGCTGATCACCAGCATCAACATCCTGGTCATGATTGCCGTGGCTTTGTTTTTCGATCGCTATGAGAAATCGGGTCAGATCGTCCGTGGCTACACTCTGATGGCCTCCGTGGGCGTCATCATTGGCATCGTGGACATTCTGCTGTTTCTGCGCGTCCCAGAGCCGCCCAACGAGCGGGCGCTGAGAACCCCCTTGCTTGAGGCGGTGTCGCAGCCGCTCAAGGACTTCCATTTTCGGGCTTTTCTCAGGTACTATGTGTGTTGGTACTTCGCTGTCTTTGTCGGTTCACCTTTCATGGCTCTTTACATGATCGATCACTTGGGGATGGATGCGAGAACCGTCCAGCTGATCAGTGCCTTTGGTTTGTTGGGAGTGGTTCTTGTCTCGCGTTTGTGGGGGCTTCTTTGTGACACGTATGGCTATCGTCCGGTCATTCGAATTCTTACGGTGGGAAAATCTTTCACGCCTCTCTTTTTCTTTTTCGCCCCCGCGATCCTCAGTATCAGCATTCCGATGATGGCGGTGCTGATGTTTGTTGACGGCATGATGAACTCTGGGACAACGCTGGCTTTTCAGGGAGTGTTGCTGAAATCCACACCCAAGAAAAACAGGGCGATGTATATCGCTGCCTCGAATTTCATGGCGCTCGGCGTGGCCGCTTCCATCGCCCCAATTCTGGCAGGCAAGATCATTGATATTCTCAATGAGCTTCCATCCCTGAATATCGGGTTCTATCGCCTCAATGGCTATCATGCCGTTTTTGCACTGAGTGCCGCCTTGCGTTTTTCTGTTATTCCCCTTGCCAACAGACTTCACCAACCGAAATCCTTCCCGATAAAGAGGGTGATCGGTCAGATCAACTTTGAGAATGCCTTCCGCGTGACTCGCTTGATTTATCATCTCCATGAGTCTTCCAAGGCGCACAAACGTGTTGCCTCGGCTCAGGCGCTTGGCAGACTCAAGAATCCGTTGGCGATCTCAGACCTCATCAATGCCCTGAATGATCCCAGCCAAAATGTCCGAGAGGCGGCGGCCGACGCACTGGGCGCGATCGGTGCCTCGGAAGCAGCCGAACCTCTCTCGCGCGCACTGTTTGACCCCCGTTCGGGCATCGCCCCCCGTGCAGCTCGGGCACTGGGTCGTATTGCGGGGGTTCAGTCGCTGAAAGCCCTGCTGACGAATCTTCGCAACGCGGATTCTGTGGCGTTGCATGAGACCATTGACTCTTTGGCAGACATCGGACATGACGCCGCAATTCTGCCTCTGATCTGTTTTTTCCGAGAGGTTCAGGATCCGGATCTCCGAATTCATGTCGCAAGAGCGTTGGGGAAAATCAGCAAGTCTGAATCGCCCGAAGAAGTTCTCAGCATGCTGATGGGTCGTCGTTCATTGCCTCAACCCGGCTTGAACCGAACGTGATGGTTGTTACGCTGCATATTCCGCAGATATGAAGTGGGACCTGAAAGGCTGGCAGACAACATAGGATGAAAAGACTTTTGCCTCTGTTGATTCCAATGGCTCTTGTTCTGACCCCGGCCGCGGTGTTGTTCTTGTCTCCTTCCCATTCCGTTCTCAATGAGTTTCTTACCGAGTCGGAAGGGCTCTGGCCAAGCGTCTTTCAATGTTTGCCGTATGCATTCTTCATTCTGGCCGCGGTGTTGGGGCTTCATTTCAACCAGACTCGAATCGCTTTCGTGTCTGCCAGTCTTGCCGGTGTTTATTCTCAGCGGGCATTCATCAACGACGGCGATGAATTCCGGTTTCTTGTTCATGCATTTGTATTGAGTTTCATCTATGTCATCTTCTTCTTCCTTGGTGAGAGGCGTCTGCGCAGTTCTGGTGGTGTGGTCAAGTGTTTGCTCATCTTGGTCGGATTTGCGCTTCCTCTGCACTACCGCAGGATTCTGCAGCAGAGTCATGTCAGGAGTGTACTGGGGACCCAAATCCCGAAGGAGATGTCGAGGCTGTTTGCGGGCATGGAGACCGTCGGACAGATCGGCCATCGGATGTTGTTCTATACGATTCCTGGCTGCGATGTGCCAGCGTCCCTTGTGTTTCTGTTTGTCCTTACCTGCGCACTCATCTGGCTTAGGCGTTCAGCGACTCACCGAATTCTCGCAGGCGGTTTTGCCGGTTCTCTGGCATCAGCATTCTTGGGTCTTTCAGCTGCCCTCTTCCCATTTTCGACAGGTTCGATGGAGCGTTCTGCGGTCACGCTGCATTTCTGCTTTTCCGGTGCGTTGCTGCTGTACGCTCTCTACACTCTGACATGGGGAAAGGCATACACCGACGAACTGACCGGACAAGCCAACCGACGCGCTCTTGAGGAAGCCATCGTGCGCCTTGGTCGCAAGTACAGCATTGCCATGGTGGATATAGATCATTTCAAGAAGTTCAACGATACTTACGGTCATCAAGTCGGAGACGATGTGCTGAAGTTTGTCGCCAGTCGGCTTGCGAGAGCGCGAATCGGCAAAGTCTACAGATACGGTGGTGAAGAATTTGCCATTGTCGTGCCTCGCAGAAGCGCTCAGGCAGTCTTCCCTCTGCTTGACGGGCTTCGGGAAGGCATTGCTTCCAGCCGGCTTGTCATCCGAACATCGCCAAGAAATCCGGCGCTCCGAGGTACGGCATCCAGCGCAAAAGCGCAGAGGGTGTCGATCACGGTCAGTATGGGAGTTGCCGAACGCACCAGAGCACTTCCCAATGCCCGTGCCGTTATCGAATCTGCTGACAAGGCGCTGTACACCGCCAAGAAGCAGGGACGCAATCAGGTCGTCTATTCCAAATAGCGCGGTTGACTCGAGCCGATCAGTTCCCTATATTCATTGGACAAATTCGGGCAGAAGTGTTTTGACCGTTTGGCGTCCGAAAAGTTGTTTTGAGGAGAAATCCGTTGGCGAAAGAATGGCAACAGGCGGAAATTCCGCCGGAAATCAGGGAAGACTGGGAGATTATCACTCGCGGGGTCGAGGAAATCCT
>JAKQFZ010000913.1 GCA_029558215.1 Candidatus Omnitrophota bacterium | reverse complement strand
CCATGGAGTAACCAGCAGCTTGAACAGCGGCAAGCATCTGATCCTGCACCTTCTGTGCGAGACTGATGCTCTGCGCACCCCATGTCTGATGCCCGTTGTCATTGCAATAGTAGCCGTCAGGACCCGATGGACAACTCGTGCCGTAGCAGTCGCCTTGATAGGCGTTGGAGTGAATGTCAATGAAGACATCCGTGTTGCCTCGATCATCCAGGTTGGAAGCCAAAGGTCTTGCGCGAATGGAGTCGCTCAAGCGCGTTGGACCGACGATGTCCGTGCATCGCCCAGTGGCATTCGCCCAGACACTGCATGAATAACTTTGGTCTCGACACCAGATGTAGGAACCTTCGTGGAACCATGGCACGTTGCTGGGTCCGGTACCTCGGTTTAGATTGTCCTCACGAACAATCTGAACGTAGGCACCGTCGTTTTCCAGATGTGCCCGCAGATACTTGCCGAAACGGACGTTGCGAATGTCTTCCTGTTCGTAACCGCAACTGGTTCCCCGTTCGTAGTACCAGGCGCTGCCATTCCAGTAGTGACCATGTCCTGCTGAAACCGTAACACGTTTTCCCGAAAGGCCTACGTCGCCCAATTCAATGGCTGATGTGCTGACCTCATCATCTGATGGAGCAGAGTACAGAGCAGGCCCAGGCTCGGGCATATAACTGGTTGGCTCTTTTCCATCAATGAGCACTTTGACCATTTCTTCCAAGCCCAAGGGTTTCATCGTCCAGATGAACTGCTGCTGCATGGTCTCCCATGTGGCGTCGTCCAAGCCGACGGCCGCCTCAGCAGACAGGTTGACGAGGACACCCTTGTCCAGGATGTCAACGCTTAATAGTTTCGTTCCCTTGGGAATCGCGGTCCAGATTCCCGCAGCACTCTCCATCTTTGCCGGCCCCTGCAGCAGGGCCAGAACCGCAGCCTCGGCAGTTGCTGCTCCTTCTCTCTGTACCATGTAGGTGCCGCCTTCTGCGCTGTTGAACGCAACCGGACTCGACCAACACGGAACAGAAAGAACAGACAACAGTGCCAATGCCACTAGTGTCGTTGAAGCACATTTTGCTTGCATTTCAAAAGCCTATCCTTTCTTATGATACAAAACTCAATTAGTAACCGCTTACTCCCCTTGCTCTTCTTCTCAAGGCGACAAGATGTTTGTTTTCTCAAAGACGAGAGAATCAGGCACTCCGAAAAGGAACAATTCCCAACATCCTGAACAACATAAGAAGAGCGCAACTATCGAATCTCACTGAAGAAAGCCCGCAGAATCTGCAAATGCACCCCCTTTCAGGGCAGATTACATCACATCGCAGTCAGGTACTCATGACAAAACAACGCATCAAACTCTTTACGTAGAATCTTTACATAACGATTCTGTTCATAGTTTGCCATTCTGAAAACGCTTTTGTCAAGCAAAAAACGAAGAAGTCATGGTCAAGCACAGGTACAATCTGATCCCCTGGTGGAGAAGTGCCTGAGGGTGTTGGGTCCCCAAGGATACCGAATGTTGGAGAAGGAATTGAAGCGAGCGATGAGACAAGGGAAAAGGAGGCGGAAAGAAAACTAAGCAGAAAAGGCCCCCCGTATGGCAGGATAGAGTAACCAATAACTATCACAAGGAGGCCTTTTTCCCTTGAGCAGAAAAACCTTGACGGGAAAGACTCCGGTGGTCTAACATTTCAAGTGGGATATGTTTCGTTGGGCCGGTCATCCGACGAGACCGTGGATGGAAAGGGCCGGAAAGCCTGCACGGGTTCGGCAAACGACCAGGGGAGAACGCAATAGATGCGCGAGGCAGTTGATGCAGGTTCTGGACACCGCGTGAAGCAGGCCCAATAACGCAGTTCGGGCAGACCATGAACTACACTGAAGCCCGCAAACTGTTGCTCAAGGTATTCATCGGGTTTCTGTCGATGACTGCCCTTGTCGCGATATTGTCCGTTCTGAGCCGCAACTTTGGTGAGCCCCAGATCAAGGTTTTAGCCACCACTTTCTCCATAGCCGGGGGAAGCATTTGCGCGATGGCCTGCGCTGGCTTCATTGAGAGAAAGGGGGGGAAGGCGGTCGGAATCGTCGGCATTCTGGCCGCCAGTGTCGCTGCGCCACTGGTGATCATCGGCGTCTGGGGGGACATCCACGAACACGAGTATTGGAAGACCACGGAGACCTTCATCGTCTTATCCATTGCACTTGCCCAAGTTTGTCTCCTGCATTCGCCGAACTTGGCTGCGAGCTATCGCTGGACTCAACCTGTATCCGCCATCTTGATTGGGCTGCTTGCGCTGCAGATCAGTGTTGCCGTCTGGGGGGAGATCAAGGATGAGGGTTACTACCGCTTCATGGCCGCCCTTTCCGTTCTTGTCGTCTTGGCGACGCTTGTCGTTCCGATCTGCAGTCGGCTGGGTGCGAAGGCGGACGAAGGTCGCCCGAAACAGGGGCCGGATATTGGGGAGGTCGCCCATGTTCCAGAGCAACTCGTTCTGCACAGGCTTTCAGGCGCGATCTTTGCGGACCAGCTTGGCCGCCGTTACGAGGTCACGGAGATCCAAGCCGGACCAGGCGATGCAGCGAATGGCGGTTCAGGCACTCTGCCCGGCGATTCGGGAGATGCGGATATAGTCAGCGTCAGTCCGGACGAGAAAGGAGAACGAAGATGAAACGAAGGACGCTTCGCAGCGGAGTAGGGATGGCCAGTCTCTGTGCGCTTGTTGCATTAGCCGGGGGACTTCTCATCTCCGGGTGCAAAGGGCAGCCAACGGAGCCAGCCGAGAGTAAACTCCGTGTGGGCACCTACGACTCGCGATCGGTTGCAGCTGCCTATTTCTTAACGCCGTTCTACGAGGAAGACAAAAGCAGGCAGATCAAGGCCGCTCAGGAGGAGTTGGAGAAAGCCAAGGGCACGGGAGACCAGAAACAGATTGCGGATGCGGAGGCCAAATTGAATGATGTCCCACCCAAGATGGGGATTCACCTGCACAGGCAGTTCTTCAGCACCGCGCCGGTGGACGATATCCTGGTGCACATTCAGGACCAAATGCCGGGAATCGCCAAAGCGGCAGGCGTTGGCTTCATCATCTCAAAGTGGGATAAGAAAGCCATGGCCGAGTACAAGGGTGCCGAACTGGTGGATGTGACGATGGCGATGGTCAATGCGTTTCACCCTGAAGAAGAGCAGTTGAAACTCGCGGTCGAAATCCGGGAGAAAGAACCAATACCGCTGGAGGAGGCGGAGAAGATGGACTGGTCAAAGGAATAGGGGAGCACCCGCCGAAAGGATTACTGGAGCGAACGCGGACGGGGCACCACGGCTGCGAATGCGAATACGCAGGGTGCTCGCGTTGCCCAGTTTTTCCTTGGCCTGCAAGTACAGCAGGTGACAGGTGATGAAGAACGAAAAGGATAGCGCAGTCCAAGTTTCCCACATGGGAATTGAGGAGTAGCCCTCGGATTGGACAAGGTTAGGGTTGGGAGAAGGGCCCAAACTAAATCCGAGAAGGAAGGCTGCGAGATTGCAGATAGCAGGCAGGGGATGCAAAGTGGAGCGCACAAGAGCGGGATCACCGAGATTCCCATGATTGGCGACGTATCCCGTCACGGGCTGACGATAACGACCCCAACCCGTTTTGGTGAAGGCAAGACAATGCTCGCTGAAGAGGGGAGCGGCCTGCTTTCCTCCCGATCAAGCGATATCAACTTGGCGGACTTCGGCATCTTTGGGAATTCCAGAGATCCCAACGTCGGCCGTCTCAAGCCCCTCTTCGACCGCTCCGCCATGCGTCTGAGTTCCTCAGGCGGAAAGGATCGCTCCAACGAGGGCTATTGACAAAGCGCCTGGAATCTCTTCCTTTTGACGCTTTCGCACCATTCGCTCATCAGGAAAAGACAAATCAGACAGTCTTCGTTAGTGAAAAACACCCTCTGATGGCGATTGCCACGCTGTGTTACATGGTGAGGGTATCCTCGCGCCTAGCTCCAGATAAACCAGACCAACAGGTATGCGGGGATAACAGCCGTCAGCGTAAAAGGCAGACCGATTTTCGCAAATTCCCAGAACGAGACGTGATAACCTTCTTTTTTCA
>JAKQFZ010000909.1 GCA_029558215.1 Candidatus Omnitrophota bacterium | reverse complement strand
AGCCGTGAATCAGTTCGAGGATGAGGTGTCCCATGAAGCCCTTTGATATTGCCCCTTTTGGTCTTCCAAATTGTGCTCCCGGAGAATTCCGATTTGAAGAGCCACGAGATATTTCCGAAGTGCTTTTGACTTTCAAATCAGCGCCGCCGAAGAAGATTGGTCTGTCGTATCTTCGGCATCGCTGGCCTGAAATGCGTGTCGAAGCGCTTCCGGATCAGGACGACCCGTGCCACTTCGGTTGGGTTGCCCAAGACGACTGGTTCAATGGGCAATGGCACAAGGCAGCCATTACAACGAAACCTGTTGCGAAGAACGCTGTCTCCATCGGTTTCAAAGGCATTGCCACGGAATTCCCGAAGATGAGAGATTACGACGTTGCTTTTCGGCGGACGCTCGGCATTTGTCTGGACGGTTTTGATCCTGAATCCCTGAGGAAGGTGGTTATCCTCACCCGCTCGGAAACAGCGCAGACGACTCTGAGTGTTCAACTGGATGCCGGTCGAAAGACTCGTGGCAAGTCATGTGGACTCTGTGGTTACAATGCCGTCATCAAGCATCTCTCATCGTCCGCGAGCGGTTCCGCAGGTCGGAAAACGCTGTCACTTAAAGATTCGGGGAAACGAACTTTTGATGTCACTGTTGAGCACATGACGCCCGCACATCGCTACTCCCATGATGAGGGACTTGTCACTTTTGAGTTAGACCGGGACGCTTTCACCATCTCTCTCGAGAGTCTCAGAAAACTGGGACCGATTTGGTTCGAGCCGATGGGTGTCTACGTGACAGACGCTCAGAATGACATTCCATTTGACGCCTATCGAAAGAGTATCAAAGGGACCAAGACGATTGCCGAACGGGTCAGGGAGCGCCCCGAGCAAACGTTTCTTGATGCGTTTCTCGGGCAGCCTCGACCTCACGCGGTCAGTTACAATGTCGGCTGCAAACACAATCGGCACCGTTTTTGGATTGAGGCCAATGGCGATATCATGCTCCGCAAAGCCAATGTCACGTGGGTTCGTGGCAAGGACACCGACCGTTTCAAAACTCAGATGAATTCGTCTCCATCGGGAGAGGGCGCTCGATTCTCATTTGGCCTGGAGCAGTGGATTGCAACGGCGCGTTTCAGTGACTCGGCTCCGGTGCTCGCGTTCAATGTTCATGGCAAGAAGGGGAATGTGCGTGTTCAGCAGAAGAGCATTGCGGTTCCCTTGATGCGTTCGATTTTTGACGAAAACCTTGCTGGTGATGACACGTGTGTCTGTTTGGTTCGATTTCGTTTTCAGAACACCGGTTCCGTCGCCGAGGAAGTGCGGTTGCCCATCGGATACTCATCCGAATCGGGGCGTTCCGCTCCATCCCTGAGACCGCGTCACGATCGCGCTGACAAGTTGTTCGTGAGAGATAACCGCATCGAATCTTTGGTGGATGGAAAACCAGTGCTTCGATGTTCATTTGAGACCGCAATGAAACCGGAGACACATGGTGACGTCGTCGTCATGACGGAGGCGCTTCAGCCTGGTCAGGAAACGGAACTGCTCCTGAAGATTCCTTTCATCGCGTTGGAAAGCCTTGAGGAACTGAATGAGTTGGACATGCTTGACTTCGATGCCTGCTATGAAGACGTCTGTGACTTCTGGAGACAGGAAGAAGCAAAGGGCGCGCAACTCAAGACGCCGGTGGAGCCGCTCAACGCTCTGCACAAGGCGCATGTATCCCACGTTCAAATCACGGACTTCCGAATGCCTGACGAACCGAGTCTCATCAATACTTCGGTTGGGACTTCGACATACGGAAACTTCAGCAATGAGTCCTGCATGATAGTTCAGGAACTCGATCAGAGGGGATTGCATGAAGACGCCAGGAGACGTCTCGAACTGTGGTTGAAATATCAAGGAACAGCAGAGCAGCCTGGGAATTTCACCGACTACGATGGGATGTTTTTTGGTGCAGGTGGATTCGAGCAGGGTGCCTATAACCAGCATCATGGATGGGTGTTGTGGTGTCTCTGTGAGCACCTTTTCCTGACGGGTGACCGCACCTGGTTCGAATCTATCGCCGACAAGGTTATTGCTGGTGCGGACTGGGTCTTTCGTCAGCGCCGGAATACAATGAAACCGCTGTCGCACTCACGTGGATGGGAATACGGATTTCTGCCTGCGGGCAGCCTTGAAGACGTCACAGATTTCCACTATTGGCTTTCCACGAATTCTCTGACCTGGCGTGGAACCGAGTGGGCGGCTTGTGCCTTGGAGCACGTCGGGCATCCTGAGGCTTCGCGGGTTCGCGAAGAGGCGAACGCTTACCGAGAAGACCTGGTGCATGGTTTCGAAACGATGCGAAGGCACTCGCCGCTGGTTCGGTTGCGAGATGGGAGATGGATTCCTCAGTATCCCAGCCGTTTGTATTGCCGCGGCCGAGACACCGGTTGGATTCGGCAACTCTTGGAAGGATCGGTCTATCTGCTCATTTCGGGGTTGTACGATTCGAAATCCGTCGAGGCATCCTGGATACTTGATGACTACCAGGACAACCTTTACGTTCAGCCCCCTTACGGTTACTTGATCCCGAATTTCGAAGCCAATTGGTATCATCGAGGTGGTTTTTCAATTCAGCCGAATCTGCTCGCCGGTCTCCTGCCTTATCTCGAGCGGGATGAGCCGGAAGTCTACATCTGGATGTTTTTCAATGCCTGGGTGGCGTGCTATCGCGAGGATATCAACGCGATGATCGAGCATCCTGCCCCTGTACTCGGATACTCCAATGCAGCACATTTCAAGACCAGCGACGAGGCCAATGCGGTCATGTGGCTTCGGTACATGTTCGTTTACTCCTCAGGCGAAAGCCTTTACCTCGGGCGTGCAATCCCGCGTGGGTGGTTCGCTGCAGAACAACACTTTGAACTCAAAGGGGTAAGTACTCCCTTTGGTGAAGTTGGCGTTCGATACGAGCCGCATCTTGCACAGTCCAAAATCAGGGCGTTCGCGGATTTGACTTTTGCCCGCAAACCGAAACGAATTCTTCTGCGATTTCGGCACCCTGAAAACAAACCGGTGCGAAGTGTTTCGGTTGACGGGAAGAAGCACAGACGTTTCAACTCCGAAACGGGAGACGTTGATCTAACCGGCTTTGAAGGCAAGGTGGCTGTTGAAGCCACTTACTGATCAAGGGACAACGATCAGACTGGGCAACAGATGATCTTCATGTTCTCGAGGTATTGGCCTTTTCAAACCATGTCTACGCCGGCAGGATGGCGAAGGCAGGGGGAATGTCTCCGGTGACAAAGTAGTGGATCAGACCGTAGAGGAAAGGGACGAATGCGCCGAGCATGTCGCCGGCGATGATGCCTATCATAAAGGGTTTGATCTTCTGATAGCCGGCCGCCCCTCCATATTTGGTTGCCATGACTTTGAGTGCCCATCCGAGAAGAAATGACCAAGCGAACATTTTTCCCGCATAGGAATACCAGACCAAAAACAAGATGGGGTGAATTGGCCATCGAGGGAATCGGAGGCGACAAGCGGAAAGCAGAAGCACTGCTGTCAGTCCGGCCAGACCCCACAGCACCATGCCTCGATCGGGAGCGATCTCTACAAGTCGTGATAGTCCTCCGAGCGAATTGGTTGTCTGAAGGCTGTCCTGGGCAATCAGCCTTTGTTTGACCCAGACCGCCTCATCAAAAGCGAATCGGGGAACCCAGGCGACCGCCCACTGATCCTTGCTGTTGACGCCACGGTCGTATTGGAAATACAGCATGACCGGCACCGCAACGGTCAGCCCAACCAGAAGTGACACAACTGACCATTGAGCCACCTTGCTGATCTTCATTTTCAGTTGATCTACCAGTCCGAATGAATTGACCACATAGGGAATGAGAACTTCCCTCGGATCGATCATGAAAATGGTACACAGCAAAGACATTATCAGCACACTTTGAGGCCCCAGTGCCTTGGCTCCAAACACTCCCAGGATGATCACAGACGGACACCAGAAAGGTTGGAAGAAAAACAAACCTGTCTCAGCGATGACTCGTCCCATGATGAAAAAGAAGATCGCGGTTGCCAAGGTGTAGAGAATGGCCAGCGGCCAGTCGAGACCCACGAAAACCAATTGCAGTGCGAACGCCACGAGCGACACAACAAGGATCCGCAGCCCCCAAATCGCGACGGCAGAGTCTGATTCCACGGGATGAAACTTCAATGCCTCTCGAAACACGTGAGCATAGTAATGCCGTCCTGTGTACAGCACGGTCAGGAACACTCCCAGATACGAACCGAAACAGATGAACCGAATAGGCATCGGGTGCAGAAACGCACCGGCAACGAGTGGAATGCCATATCCGGCAAAGAAACCCGCGACGACACAATAGACGAAGGGGGAAATCCCAAGGGAAAACGAAACATCTGCCGCCAGGAAATAGGCCATTCCCACGACAGTGAAATAGAACCGGCAGCATCCTGCCATCAAATCCAACCCACCGCCTCTCTGAAATGTGGGAAACAGCTGTGTCAGTGAACCCAGATCAAACTGGAGCCGAAACGGGATCAACTGATTGGGGAACCATTGGCAGAGATAATTGTTCAGATTGACCAGGAAAACAAGGCTCAAACCGATCCAGAATGGATACGACTCGAAGAGCGAAGAACGCCCGCCCTGTTGTGGGGGAAACAAGGACTTCGTGAATCCCGCGATTGGATAGGGGAGATGTTCATGGTAGAGCCACTGTTTGTGAACCACCAGAGCCATGGCGATGAGGGCGATCCAAAGAGTGAACGCCAGA
>JAKQFZ010001248.1 GCA_029558215.1 Candidatus Omnitrophota bacterium | reverse complement strand
AGAGTCTGTTTCGGAGTATCCCACGTATGTAGCGAAGTTTCGGCATGTGTGGACACTCATTCTGTTCTCGTCTAACAACGCAAATGCCACCGACCTTTCCCCATGCACGTTCCACGGATTCTTTCGACGGGATCCCGTTCTCCAACTCAATATACTGCTCCGCAGCTATTTTCATGGCAGACATGATCTCATCTATCTCGAACTTCCTGTTGAGCCTCTTTAGACCCTTGATGCCATCCTCGTTGAGGGTGTACCCAGGAACCTGTTCCGACCAGAAAGCAATCAACTGCTGCACGATTTGTTCGTCAAGGTCAAGGAGTCCCTTCTGCCACAGGAACATCATCTCTATCTGCTCCTTGCGTTCCTGAAGTTCCTCCAACTGCTGCCTCTGCTTGTCAAAAACAGTTGAGTCAGTCAGTTGACGATCTGACTTGCCGGCATTGCAATCGTTACAGGCAGTGATGAGGTTCAGAAGGTCGTTGGTGCCTCCCTTGGATACGGGTTCGATGTGGTCGATCACGAGGAGGACATCCGGTGCCTTTCGCCCGCAATACTGGCACGCAAAAGAATCGCGTTTGAAGACTTCAAATCGGACGGTCTTGCTAACCTGTTTTCGATCGGTCATATCCTTGATCCTGGAAATTTCTGTTCATGTGGTTTCCCGATCAACCCGCAAGCGGTTCTTGCGCTCAAAAAACAAGCGTCAACTGCACATCCCCATCCCTGCATTGGCGTCGCTCGATCTGCCATAGAAATCTGATCAGCATAGATTGGTTGCACAATTGTTCCTATCTGCTGACTAACACGACCGGGGTCAGCGGCGGGAACCGAGTGCAGCGGATTCCCCGTGCTGTGAACGGTCTCGCTAGCCCCTTTGCATTCCAAGTATTCGTGCAACGAACTGAGCTCGCGCATAGAAAGCCCTGCTGGTGCTTCCATGACCAGCCCCTTTGGTTCTCGGTTGCACCAGTACACCCATCGCGCCTGTGAGATGTTCAAAACCGCGTGAGAGAATGCAGTTTCTGGTTTCTTCATAGTCTTCCTTCACTTGGTCATACGTAGACCTGTCTTGAAGGTCAAAAGCGGCGACTCTAACCAACAAAGAACGGTCTTCGCTTTGCGACTCGAATAGACGGGCGCAAACAACCGCTTTCTTGAGTTTAGCCAGTAAATGGCTCTGCTCAAAAGGGGTATTAGCCACATTGTAAGCATCTATCATCGTAATAGCCATTGTCTCTTTGACCACAATATTGCCATTCGCAAGTCTCTTGAGAGGAACCACTTTCAGTTCCCAAGAACCGAAGTTCGGCGATTGGGCTGAGTTTATTGGAAGCCCCAGATAGCGTTCAAGCACATGCCCTGCCCAGCCTTTATTCTTCTTGTCCCCTTTCCAGACGGTGACATCGTACCGGCTAGCGAGCGACACCAAGTCCTTGCCTTCCAGCTTCTTCAACTCCCTGATAGCGTCTTCTCTTTCCACTGTAGTTCCTGTAATCCCTAGAAATTCAAGGATGAGTGTCGATCGCTGATCGCGCGCTGCAATCGCGCGATGGACAGACTGATGTATTCGGACTCAAGTTCAGTACCAGCAAACTTGCGACGAGTTCCTATCGCAGCTATGCCAGTAGTGGAACTTCCAGAAAAAGGATCAAAGATCAAATCTCCCACATTAGTTGACGCCAAGATGATTCTTTCCAAGAGAGCGATCGGCTTCTGAGTAGGATGTTTTCCAAACTCCTTTTCCTCTCCGTTGGGTGCCGCAAAAGACCAAACAGTTTTCATCTGTTTGCCATTATTGATCTCACGCATTCTATTGTAATTGAAGCAATGTTTTGATTTTTCCGTCTTGGCTGCCCAGACTATGGTCTCGGTCGAATGAGTGAAATATCGGCAAGAGAGATTGGGGGGTGGATTGCGCTTTTCCCAAGTGATGTCATTCAGAATCTTCATTCCAAGTTGCTGCATGGCGTAGCCAATGGAATGAATCACATGGTGTGTACCAGAGACCCAGATTGTTCCATTAGGCTTCAGCGCATTCTGACACCTTGAAAGCCAGGCACAGTTGAACTCATGATTCAGTTCCGGTCCATTCGATTTGTCCCATTGACCCTTGTCCACCTTCACCATCTTACCCGCATGGCAGGTGATGCCACCGTTCGAAAGGAAATAGGGGGGGTCGGCAAAGATCATATCAAACGTGCCTTCAGGATACTGTGCATTGAGCCTATCCATAAACTCGATGCAGTTGGAGTGATAAAGCCAGACGCCAATTTCATCATCACGAAAGACACATCGGTTCGGGGAGTATTCCGAACTCTCCATGACCATGAAAGGACAGCAAGGAACTTCTTGCTCTTTGTGTTTCACTTGGCTTGTCATCTCTTGCATCTTTCGGTCTAACGACTGCCTATTTGGTGTCGCCGGCAGAATTCCGCCAGTTTCTCGCTCGAAACTTCGATCCCTTGATAGATCATGAATGCGCTTTTCTCTGACACATTCTAACCCACCTTGATCTTTGCAGTCCACTAGAGCACAGAAGTGCGCGAAACTCCATCAAAAGCGCAGCATAAATGCTGCCCTACGACTGAAAAACAAACCCAACCGGCTCGTACGAGCAGGAGAGGCTAAGTAAGCTGTCAGGGAGAGCGTGTCTCTGTCAACTCTCCACAAGCACTGCCATTCTCCAACGCTGTGGTGCAACAAGGCACTCCTGTCCCTTTTCGTTCTGCCACGTCTGAACCGTCTTGCCGGAAAGGATATCCGTGAGTGCAGTTGCCTTGAGGAATCCATGAGCAAAGCGGATATGCGCCTCTTCCTGATCGGCTGGCAGAAACACAAACACAATCTTTTTGCCATTCGATTCACCTGTCTTGATGTAGACAAAGGAACCTTTTGAAGCCAAGACCTCAACCTGTGGCTTCCAACCGGAACCTCTCACCAGGCACTCGACAAAAGTCTCAAAATCCGTTGTCTGCCGCTGCAAGTAGGCATCGCCCAAGTAACTTCCACACAGAATCACTTTGCCTTTTTCAACAGGAACTTCGACGATCAGAGCGCCTTCCGGAGTGTTCGCCAGAACTGTGGCGTTCTCCGAACGAAGTGGTGTCAACCATTGGTTGACAGGCAGCGTCAACGTTCGGTCACCAACCTGTGCCTGGACATCCTGAACAGTGAGCATGCGTCTGCCGATTTCCACTGTGCCCGTGAGTTTGGCAACAAACCGATCTCCAGGGTAGCGATAGATGCCGTTTGAGCCGAAAGAACCGCATTCCGATTCACAGACGAGCGTTCCACCTGCACGAACAAATTCAGCGAGGCGCTCCTCAATGGCAGCATCGGTCACCACGGCGCGGGGCATGAAAAGA
>JAKQFZ010000883.1 GCA_029558215.1 Candidatus Omnitrophota bacterium | reverse complement strand
CTGTCGGCATTCTTCACAGCGGCCTTTCCTCGGGAGAGCGCTTTGACGAATGGAGTGCTGCGCGTGAAGGGCGTGTGCGCGTCATTGTCGGAACACGCTCGGCCGTCTTCTGTCCCTTGGACAACATCGGACTGATCGTGGTGGATGAAGAACATGATCCGTCCTACAAACAGGACGATCCGGCTCCCCGCTACCATGCGCGGGACGTCGCAGCATATCGTGCCGCGGCGGTTGGAGCCGTGGCAGTTTTCGGCAGTGCTACCCCATCTTTGGAGTCCTACTGGAACTCCAGGACGGGCAAGTACGATCTTCTCACACTGCCAGAGCGTGCCGTGCAGCATGGTCTGCCCGAACTGAGTTTGATTGACATGCGGGCACGTGCAGAAAACGAATCTGTGGTGTCACAGGAGTTGGTGGATGCCTGCCGGGCATGCCTTGATCGATCGGAGCAGGCCATTCTTTTTTTGAATCGAAGAGGCTTTGCCACCAATCTGCTCTGCCGCCACTGTGGAGAAACCATCACCTGTGAGAAGTGTTCCGTGGCTCTGGTGTATCACCAGGATCAGCGGCGCTTGAGGTGCCACCATTGTGGCTTCAGCCGTCCCGAGCCAACCCGATGTCCCAGTTGTTCTCAGGAGTGGCTCAAGTACAAGGGTGTCGGAACCGAACAGGTTGTGGAAGTGATGGAGCAACTTCTTCCCGGTGTGCGCGTGGGTCGGATGGACACCGACACGGTTCAAACCCGAACCGCTTACAACGATCTCTTTTCAGCCCTTGCGCGGGGTGAGATGGACATCCTTGTCGGAACGCAGATGATCGCCAAGGGATTGGACTTTGGCGGCGTGTCACTCGTTGGAGTCATCTGTGCAGACATGGCTCTTTTTTTTGAGGATTTTCGGGCTGCCGAGCGAACCTTTGCACTGCTGACGCAGGTAGCTGGCAGAGCGGGACGGGGACGTACCGCAGGCAAGGTGCTGATTCAAACCTACTGCCCGCAGCATTACAGCGTCCGCGCCGCGCTGGATCAAAACTACCAGGCGTTCTTCGACCAGGAGATTCGCTACCGGAAGCTGTTGAGCCTTCCTCCCTATCGTCGGCTGGTCAATATCCGGATCAGCAGCGGAGAAGAAGCCATCGCGAAAGCCACGGCATTCGAACTCAGCAACGCGATCCGACTTGCTTTTGACGAACTCGGAATCCGGACTGTCAGGATCATCGGTCCCGGCGAATGCCCGATTTATCGTGTTCGGAACCAATTCCGCTGGCAGTTGGCAATTGCGGGACGAAGCCAGACCGACAACGCACGAGTTTTGACACATGCTGCGGTTCAGAAGCACATTCGTAGCGCCAAGTCCAAACTGAAGATCACTGTGGATGTTGATCCGCAGTCGTTTCTGTGACTCAATTTGCAGGCGGGCTTCCAAGGCTTCCTATTGCACTGTTTTCGCCGGATGCGGTAGACTCAGACCACAACTATGCAGCGCCCTGGTTGAATCTCGGTGCGCATATCAGAGAGGCATATCAGATGGAGAACACGATACAGGGTTTTGGACAAGAACACGGGAACACGTCAACCGGAACCATCTCCGTGATTCCAGTTGTTCGTTCTGCGGCTGCTGTATTGGGCATTCTTACCATGCTCATCGGTCTATTCTACGCCACTCGGATATTCTCGCTCATCTACGGCGTATTGAAAGATCCAGATGGATTTCAGACCACCCTCGGCAAGTGGATCACCGTGCTTGGGGGTGACCAATTGGACATTGTCATTGCGGGCAGCGCATTCCCCCTGGCAAACATTCTGGCTCTTGGGGTGCTGGGTGGTGGAGCCATTGCTCTTGTGTGGATCGCGATGGGCTTTGTCTATGCGGGTGGGAGAACGCTCTTCTGGGCTCTGAGCGATCAGGAAGCGATCAAACGGATCCTGACGCATGCGCTGGGCGCAGTGAAGACTGCTGAGATGAACAAGGCGCTGTTGGGAGGAGGCAGTCAGAAATGACTCTCTCAGAGAGAGATGATTGCGCAGAAGTACACTCCGCGCGACTCAGAACATGAATCGAAAGAGGAAACGATCCACCGAATCGCTAAGAGCCGATACGTCCTCTGTGTAAAATCTGTCCTGTTCTTCCAGCCGAAAGATCGCTATTCGATCGCCGCTTTCTGTTGCTGGATCCTGCGCATTCTTTCCAGATCGAACTTGTTTCTGCGATCGAAGGTGAAAATGCCGTTCTGCTCCTGGTACACATCGGTCAACTGGGTGTAGCAGTAGCCGAACATACCGGCATCTTCCAAGAGTGCTCGACAGAGTCCTTCAAAGCGGGTGTAGAATTCCTCAAGGGTCTTGGGTCGCTCGCCGTAACCCCAGGAGTCTTCTCCTGGCTTGGCGTTGGGGTTCCACCAGATGCCGCCGAACTCGCTGACAAAGTAGGGCTGACCAGCATAGGGAATGGAGATCACCCGATGCCCGTGTGTGTTGAGGAAGGGTTTGTCTTGGGCAAGCCCTGCATGCGTCTCCTTGAACTTCGCGGGATCTTGGTTGTAGTCGTGTGAGTCGTAGACGTCGGCTTCTCGAACTCTGTGCGAATAGCCGGAAGCATCTAAAACGGGGCGTGTCGTGTCCATTGCTTTGGTGGCGAGAAACATGCCGCGTGTGACATCATCCAGAACGGTGATTCCATCATGCAAGGTCTGCCAAGTTTCGTTCAGCGGACACCAGCCGATGATGCTCGGATGGGAGTAATCTCGTTCGATTTCTTCGAGCCATTGGGTGATATAAGTCGCTCCAGGCTGCCAGTGGTCATCGTCGCGGCCATAGCCCTGTCCACCCCAGTCGGGGAATTCGCCCCAGACAATGTATCCGAGCCGGTCGCAGTGATAGAGAAATCGCTCCTCAAAGACTTTCTGATGGAGTCTTGCTCCATTGAAGCCGACAGCCTGACTCAGTTCGATATCCTTGATGAGGACTTCTTCGGTTGGTGCGGTGAGAATGCCGTCGGGATAGTATCCCTGGTCGAGCACCAGCCGCTGAAACACGGACGTGCCATTGATCTTGATCGCCTTGCCTTCGATGGACACGCTTCGGAGACCAGCATAACTGGAGATTTGATCCATCACTTTGCCGTTGGCATCCAAAAGTTCAACCCCGATTTGATAGAGGTGCGGGTCGCTGATAGACCAGAGCCTTCGACGCTGTTCGGGAATGCCCAAAGTCAGGCGTGGGGCAAAGTCCAAGTCCGCGGGTGCTTCTGCCGCACTGATCGGCCCCTGTTGATCAGAAAGGACTGCGCGAACCCTGGTTCCGGATTTCGCGTTTCGAATGGGCTGCTCCAGGTGAACGCAGCTGTTGGCAACATCAGGAGTCAAGCGAGTTCGAAGCAGTGAAGTGCGCGAGACCGGCTCCATCCAAACGGTCTGCCAGATTCCCGTCGTGCGTGTGTAGTGACAACCGTGGCGTTCGTAGCGTTGCGACTGCTTACCACGGGGTTGTGGAGGCTGCGGGAAATCTCGAGCGCGAACGACGATCGTCACCTCATCTCCCGGCTGCGCAACGCGACTCAAATCGCAGGTGATCGGAGTGAATCCGCCCCGATGTCGGTTGACTTCGGTTCCATTGACCCAGATCGTTGTATCGTAGTCAACAGCCTGAAAGTGCAGGAGAACATCTTTGCCAGACCATTCCTTGGGAATGCGAACAGTGCGGCGATACCAGACGACGTTGAGGAAATCCTCGTTGCCGATACCCGAAAGAGGGGATTCCGGACAGAACGGAACAACGATGCGATCCTTCAAGGGCTTGTTGAGCAGTCCGCGAGCCAGACCACTGTCTCCAGCATCAATTTCAAATTCCCACTCACCATTCAAACAAAGCCACTCCGAACGAACAAACTGAGGTCTGGGATACTCGGGACGAGGGATGTTCATGACAGCTGATTCCTCCAATACAACTCCGTGTTCTCTGCCCATCGGCGAGATACCAATGGGATCATCTCTACCCATTGCGCCTTCAGAGCGCAACCGGTTTGTGCTCAATCTTCACGTTGGACAATTGTTCCAGGGCTAGTGCCAATGCCTGTGTTCCACAGCGTCCATGACCCTGAGCCTGAAGTGCCAGATACAACTGATGTACAAGCGCCAACCCAGGAAGGCTCAGGTTCATCTTCCGAGCTTCGTCGAGCGCGATGCCCATATCCTTGATGAAGTGCTCAACGAAAAAGCCTGGGTTGAAATCCCTTTTCAGGATTCGCGGGGCAAGGTTTGTCAGTGTCCAGCACCCCGCAGCGCCGGAACTGATAGACTTCAATACCGTTTCCAGATCAAGTCCCGCCTTCGTTCCATAGATCAGGCTCTCACACACCCCGATCATCGTTCCTGTGATGATGATCTGGTTGCACATCTTGGTGTGTTGCCCCGCACCCGACTGCCCTTGATAGACAATGCTCTTGCCGAGTCGTTCCAGCAGGGGCAACACTGCCTGAAAAGTCTGTTGGTCACCACCGACCATGATGGAAAGCGTGGCGTTGCGAGCGCCAACGTCACCACCGGATACCGGGGCGTCCAGCGCGAACGCATCCTTTGCCAATGCTGCGGCACAAATCTCCTGCGACAGGCTTGGAACCGTGGTGGTCATGTCAACCAGAATGCTTCCCGCTCGAACTCCTGCCAAGATGCCCGTCTCACCGAAGTAGACGTCCCGAACGTCATCGGGGAATCCGACCATGGTGAACACAAGGTCAGAATTCTCCGCGACATCTCTGGAGGAATCCGACCACACGGCACCGCTGTTGATGAGTGGCTGCGCTTTGGAGCGGGTTCTGCTGTGAACCGTCATTCTATAGCCATGCGCCAGCAAATGACCACACATGGACAGTCCCATGACTCCAGTCCCTATCCACCCAAGGCGGGTCTCCTGTGTGATCTCAACCGATTTCATCCACGACTCCAAATGTTTCACTGTGCGCGGGCTCTGCCCACGTACCTGTTGGGACAACCCGCCAAAGAGAATCAGAATCGAGAGGAAATGTCAAGGAATTGGCGTGCTGCATGCGAATCACTTGCACCCTCTATGTGACAGATGGCATACTCGGTCAAATTGTCTTGGAAGACGTCCATATTTCAGTCCTGATGAGGAGTTGAGATGACCTCTCGAGAGCGGATGATTCGTACGCTGAGATTTGAGTCACCGGATCGCTATCCGCGTGACTTGTGGGTATTGCCCGCCGCGCAGATGAAGTACCCTGAGAAGATCCAGGAGATGATGCAGGAATTTCCCATGGATATCGGTCGTTCACCGTACAACCCTGCGCGAATGCCTTTTGAACGAGGACACGCAGGGCTCGACCTGGAATATGTAGATGCTTGGAACTGCGTTTGGCGTGCGAAAGAGCTCGGCGTTATCGGTGAGGTTTTGAAGGCTCCTCTTGCCGAGTGGTCGGCTCTGGACTCCTATCAGCCGCCTTGGGAGATTCTTGGCAAGGGTATGGAACAGGTCAACGAGGCCTGTTCGAAAAGTGATCAGTTCATGCTCGGAAGTGGAGTGCCTCGTCCGTTCGAGCGCATGCAGTTTCTTCGAGGCACTGAGCATTTATTCATGGATTTGGCATACGGCGTCTCCGAAGTGTACCGGTTGCGTGACATGGTTCATGAGTTCTTCATCCGTGAGTTTGAACTCTGGTCTACGACGGATGTTGACGCAGTGATGTTCATGGATGACTGGGGAACACAGCAGGCACTGTTGATCTCTCCAGAGATGTGGCGTGAGTTCTTCAAGCCACTCTATCGGGACTATGTTTCGATAGCCCATTCGAAGAAAAAGTTTGTGTTCATGCACAGCGACGGGATGATTGAAGCCATCTATCCAGACCTGATCGAGATTGGTGTGGATGCACTGAATTCACAACTTTTCTGCATGGACATCGAGCGACTGGGAAGGGAGTTTGGTGGTAAGATTACGTTCTGGGGAGAGATCGATCGTCAGAGACTCTTGCCCTTCGCTGCGGCGGATGAAGTCAGCGCAGGCGTCCGACGTGTTGTAACTGCACTGGGCAACTTCAATGGTGGCTTGATCGCTCAATGTGAATGGGGATCGGATGTGCGCTCCGTCAACGTGAGGGCGGTTTTTGAGACTTTCTGTGAGATGGGTGATTGAGATGAACCGGGATACCAGAGACACCCAAGGAACCCCTCCGGAGATCAATCGCAGGCAGGTTCTTGCCTTGAGTGGCATGGCTGCTGCAGGCATTCCAGTCAGTCTTGCTGCCATCGCAGGTTGTGTGGGAAATCCTGTCTGTCGTCAGATGACTGATATCAACAAGAATGGAGAGGGCGTACAGATGCTTGTGAACGTGCGAGACTTCGGTGCCGTTGGAGATGGGGTTACCGATGATCATAAGGCGATTCAGAGATCGTTTCAGGAAGGTCTGACTGAGTCTGGGGGAATCGTGTTCTTTCCCCCAGGTCGGTATCGGTGTGGAGGGCGGATTGTCTCAGAGGCGAAACCTGTTTCGGTGCTGGGAGCGGGACGGGGAAGCAGCGTGATCTGTTTTACCGCAACGGAGGAGGATCAGGTTGGTTTCCTTTTTGATCAGCAGGTTTATACCAACACAGTGGAGCTGCGGAGTCTGACGCTCACCACCGATCAGGCCGAACCGGGGGATGCTTTGACCGTTCGGTATTCGTCTCAGGACTGTCGGGCGGTGCGGATCTACGAACGGGTCTATCTTGAGAACATCAACATTGTGGGAACGGATACTGCGTGTCACGGTTTCCGCAACGGAGTATGCTTGGAGCATGTGAACTCACCCCTTCTGTTGAATGTCTCCGTATCCGGCCGACAGCCAGCAGCGGGACTGAGTAATCGGACTCATACGAACGCCTGCTTCAAACTCATTGGCGGCGCACTTCAGACAGGCGGGATTCCCGTTCAGTCGGGGTTCTACAGGTGCTCTGGCTACAATGCCCGTTTTGGCATTCATGTTTCCGGGGCGCATGAAGGGATGATTGTTCATGGGGGCAATTTTGTTGAGTGCGGTGTGGGGATTTTCCAGAACTCGTCGTCAGAGCCGAGTCCGTTTGACTCTGGCGAACCGTCCATGGATGGGGGAACCCGTCCAGGGATCTGGATTTCCGATACGCACTGCAATGTCTTTCAGGCAGGGGTCTATCTCCAGAACGTTCTTCAGGGAATCATCAGCAATATGCTGATCTACAAAGCGCCCGACTCTTCAGAGGATTGTGCGGGCGTTCGTCTCTCACGATGTTCAGATCTCAAGATGCATCATTCCATCTTTGTCAGCCAGAGTCGAAAAGGTTCCTTTGTTGGACTACTGACGGAGAACGGAACGGTTCGTTGTCAGATATCGGACAACACCTTCGAATGGTGTAACGAGAGCATTCATCTTGGAATGGGCACATCTGGTTGCCATGTCTGGGACAACCAAGTCCAGGGAGGTGGATCGGGTGTCTGTGTGGACGAAGGGGAACGGAACAGATTCCGAGCCCTTGGCGTGGACAGCTGGGGATCCGTGTAGTTGGAAAGGACAGTCCTCTGGACTTGTGAGTCTCAGTTGAGGTTTTTGCAAGAATGGGAAGTCTCGATATGATCCGATCGTGTGCAGGAAGTTCATCAGCAGGCTCTTTCCGCCGCTTGATGCAGATTCACGGCAGGCGACGGTTCACTTCATATCTTACACTCTCTCTCTGGCTGTTTCTGATGCTTGTTACCGAGGTACCTGCTCAGGAGTCATCGCCCGAGTCCTTTGACGATTTGGTTCGCCGAGGAGATGCCTTGATGGACGCAAGGAAAGCTGGAGACGCACTTAGCCTTTGGGAGCAGGCACGGATCCAAAGACCGGACGATTTCGATCTGAGAATCCGTATCGGAATTGCGCGTTCGTTGCTTGGCGAATGGAGAAAAGCTGAGAACGAATTTCGTTACGTGTTGGAGACCAATCCAAACAACACCAAGGCACTTTTTAACCTGGCCTTGGTTTTCTACAACCAGGGTGATTACGAAAGAACAAAACAGTATCTTGATGATCTGTCTGCGCTCGATCCGAAATACCCTGAGTTGAACTTCCATCAAGGGCTTCTACTTGAAATTGGGGGAGATGTGGATGGCGCGCGCGAGTACTACATTCAGGAAGTGAACATCAACCCCAGCTGTGCGAAGGCGTGGGAACGCCTCTACGCCCGTGGCAAGAAAGAAGACGAGGGGCCGTCGCCCGAGAGATGTCTTGCCCTTGGCGGTGTCTGTTTCCTTGCGGGTTTGCTCTTGTTGTTGTACCATCGCCGAAAGATCGTCTCCTAGAGCCGTGACGTGCCTCTCGGCATCGGATGTGCTCTGAAAGTCAAATGCTTTTTTGGAGTCCAATCGGATCATGCCTGTGACTTCTGCGAAACACAGTGGCGCGCTCTCGACTCTATTGGCGGTTTCCTTCGTCGTGTTGTTGTGTTTGATCGCTCCTTGGACTCCAGGTGTTGATGCTGCGATGATTCAGGCGGATTTCGAGGAGTATCTCAGGCATTTTGCCCAATACCCCACACGCATGGCCGGTTCTCCAGAGAATGAGGCATGCGCGCGTTTCATTGAGCAACAATTCCGTGACATCGGTTTGGAGGACGTCACGGCTGAGGAGTTTGAGACCGTTGTGCCGGTGGACAAAGGGGCAACGCTTTCGCTGGTTGCCGATGCTTCTGCGTTCCCGATCCATTGTCTCTGGCCAAATCTCGTCCGCACCAGCACTCTGCCTGAAGAGGGGATCTCTGGAGAGATCGTCTATGGTGGCAAAGGAGACTACGCTGACTACAATGGGAGGAGAGTCCAAGACAGCATCGTCTTGATGGACTTCGGCAGTGGGAACAACTTTCTCAAGGCACGGTCTTTGGGGGCAAAGGCCATCGTATTCTTCGACAACGGTTATGTGAACTATTCACAATCTGTGGCGAAGTTTCTCGAAGTTCCGGCGGACATTCCGCGTTTTTGGATTGACCGGCAGAGTGCGCAGATTCTTCTCGACAGACTCTCCCTTGGTGCTGTGCAGGTTCGTTTGAGTGCTCGGATGGATTTGGAGCGGGTCAAGGCATGGAACATCTTCGGTTTTCGTCACCGCGGTATGCGCGGTCTTTCGGTTACGCTGGATCGAACAACCAACAGGCGTTTGAGTGAAATGCTGAAGTCAGATGGACTGGATTTGGCAGACAAGACTTTCCTGTTGGACGACAGCAAGAGCGTTGCCGATGTTCTCAAACGGCTCCAGTTGAAGAGTCCCTCCGGCGTCGTGTTGACGTTTGACAGATCCACTCATGAGGAGATTCAGAACCAGGTTGCTGACAGATTTCAGCATGTGTTGGTCGAAGACAGATCGCTTCGTAACAGGATTCTGAAGAAGACGGAATTTTGGAAACTCATCGCGCTCAATGGCTACTACGACTCTTCATCTGTTGTGCCGTCGCTGGCACCAGGAGCTGAAAGCGCCTCATCGGTCAGCAGCTTGCTGGCGTTGGCGAAGCATCTGGATCCGTCGGAGACGGACTACTCGTTGATGTTTCTCGCATCGGGCAATCACTTTGGTGGCCTGCGTGGGACTTCGGAGTTTCTCTATTGGCACACGCGAAGTCGGAAGGAGTTCGCGCGGGAAGTCAAGCCAGAACAGAGCATTCCGATTCAGCTGTTTGTGGGTCTTGACCTCAGCAGCGCCAACGATCAGGTTGCCACCACAGCCATGGGATGTTATTTCTACGGATGGCTGCATCATCGTATCTGGGATATCAACAAGAACAAACTTGCCTCTTATCCGAAACTCTTTGATGAGTTCATTGATCGGCGGGCTGACTGGAAGACTGAGGATCTGGAAGATCCCATTCGGAGACACGTGAACGGTGTCAACCCACCCAAGCGCATGTGGCGCAGTCTGTTTGGAACGATGCTCGCATTCGAGGCAGAGATTGCGACTCACATGGGCTTGGACGCCTTCACATTTTTCACTCCATTTGATGCGCGAACTCGCAGCTTCACTCCCGTTGACACTCTTGACAGGATGAACATTCCCAACGTTTCGAGACAGGTCGAGACCATTTTCTACCTGCTCTCGGAGATGATCAAGACCAGAAATGTTTTTCCCGAAGCCAAGTTCATGGTGGACGACTATGGGAGAGATGTGTGGGGCAAGGTTTACGAGTTCGACCGCAAGAAGCGATTTGTTCCTGAGGACAAGATTCCGAGTGCTTTTGTAACATACCGACACTCGGAAGACTGGATGCGGCACACTCGGGATGTATGTGGCGTAAAGACCGATCAGATTTTGTTTTCCTCGATTGTGGACGCCACTCCAGGACTGCTGAAGGAAGAAATTGAGCCGGGGGACTTCTACATCAGAAATGTTGTCGTCGTAGATGAGACGCTTAACCCCAAGCCAGGGATCACTTTCGCCGGATATGTTCTCGGGGATGACGGAGAGATTGTGATGATGCCCGACTTGGGCCAGGATGGTGCCCGAAGCTATCCCCTCGGAACAGGGACTTTCTTCTTTCTCAACAAGGCGATGGTCATGTTGTTCCCCTGCCGAACGATGACCCTCTATGACATCATTGATTCCCGCTACCTTCGCGCTCTCGATGTCTTCGACATCAAGACGGGCTATGATGCCGAACCGATACGGTACGGAAAGGCGGAGCATCCATGGCAGTTCTACCGTCCCAAAGACATTGAGCCCATCATCGTCGTGGCTGCCGAACCGGATGAACGAATCAAGATTCTGGGCAGCACAGGTCCCTATGGCGTCAAGTACCTGTTGACAAATGCACCTGAGGAACTGTTGACCAATCCTGTGCCTGCAGCCGATATCACCAATGAGATCGAGGAACAGTCACGGGGGACAGGTTACCCACTGACTGCGTCGCTGGATCACTCCGCCTACAAGGCAGCCAGGGACATGTGGATCATTGATGATATCCGGATCAAGAGTTTCTCCCGCTATGGGATTCGCAACGAACGCCTCATGCGGCTTCACGAACAAGCGCGAGAAGCACTGCTGTCAGCGAAGGCCTTTCTGGAGCAATACCGATACGACTCGTTCATGTCCGCCGTCCAGAGAGCGTGGGGTTTGGAGGCTCGAGGCTATCCGGACGTCAAGGCAACCATGAACGATACCGTCAGCGGGGTGCTGTTTTACTTCGCCATTCTCGTGCCATTTTCCGTCTTTATGGAACGGTTGATCTTCGGGTTTCCTGACATTCGAAAGCGCGTTGCCGGCTTTGCGTTTTTTCTCTTGTTGATCTTTCTGATTCTTCGGAAGGTTCATCCCGCCTTCAAGTTGAGCACTTCGCCCTATGTCATTTTCCTGGCGTTTATCATTATGATGTTGGCTGGAGTGGTTCTGAGCATCATCGTCACAAAGTTTGGTGATGAGATTCGGAAGATGAAAGCGTCGGGTACGGGGGTCAGTGATGTGGACGTTGGCCGATTGAGTGCCGCCAAGGCGGCGGTCTTCATCGGCATTTCCAATCTGAGAAAGCGCAAGGTGCGAACTGTCATCACAGCATTGACGGTCACGCTTCTGACGTTCACCGTGCAGTCGTTTACTTCCGTTCGCTCCACAATGCGATTCTACAAGATCCCTGTTTCAGAGACTCCTTCCTACCAGGGTGGGCTGATTCGGGACTTGAACTGGGCGCCACTGCAGGAATGCACACTCGACTACCTTCGGGGCGCTTTTGCTCATTGTGCGCGGGTCATTCCCCGCTGTTTCAACTCCGTGCGCAGCCAGGGGCAGATGGAGTATTTCAGGGTGCAGAACACCGAGACCAACAAAGCAACGCTGGCATTTGGTCTTGTCGGTCTGACTCCTGAGGAGATTCATGCCATTGACTATCCGTCGGCATTTGTCGGAAAGAGTCGCTGGTTTGAGACTGCAACGGAGCGCAGCTGCATTTTGCCCGATACGATGGCTTCGTTGTTGGGTCTGTCGGAGACGGATATCGGCCGTGCATCGGTCAATATCATGGGGCAGGAGTTTGATTTATGCGGCATCCTGGACGCGCAGAAGTACAACTCGCTCCGAGATCTGGATGACGAGAAGACCACTCCCTTGGACACCGTTGCGCAGATGAGCGAAGCGCGGCAGGCTGCCGATACTTCCGATGTGGGAAAAGCGGCGTTGAAGTTGGAGTCGTTCTGGCACATTGACGCCGATAACACGGTCATTCTTCCTTTTGACTGGGTCATGGATCATGGTGGAGTTCTCGAATCCATTTCGGTCACGGCGTTTCGCAATCCTGATGGGACTCCATTGGAGAACTTCATCCCTATCGTCGAGGATTTCATGCTGCGCATCGCGACGACAATGTTTGTTGGATATCAGAACTCGGTCAAGGTCTACAGTTCCATCGGTCAGACAAGTTTCTCCGGTGTGGGACGACTTCTGGTACCCATCGCCATCGCGGCATTTATCGTGCTCAATACGATGATGGGTTCGGTTCACGAGCGTCGAAAGGAGATCAGTGTCTACAGTTCTGTCGGGCTCGCCCCAACGCATATCGGAGCCTTGTTTGTAGCCGAATCAGCGGTGTTTGCGACTGTGGGAGCTGTTCTGGGCTATCTTCTGGGACAGGTGGTCATGCGATTGTTGACCGATTTCGGTTGGCTTTCGGGTTTGGAACTGAACTACTCATCCATTTCGGCGGTCTATTCCACGTTGATCGTCATGGTCGTGGTTTTTCTTTCTTCTCTTTACCCTGCTCGGCTGGCCTCCTCGATGGCGGTGCCGGATGTCACGCGGAAATGGAAATTCCCTGATCCGGTGGGCGATCTGTGGCATTTTGACTTTCCGTTCACTGTTCGGGGTTCTGATGCTCTTGCGATGTGTGTTTATCTGGCGCAGTATTTTCGGGCTTACACCGAATCGTCCCTGGGATCATTTTTCGCGCGCGATGTGGGACTCACTGGGACAGAGAACGATGAACCGCACTATACAATCGAAATGATGATTTGGCTGGCTCCCTATGACTTGGGTGTCAGCCAGCGTGTGCGACTTGAGGCGTTTTCCACGGGTGAATATGGCATCTACAAGATTGTCATTACCATCACTCGGGAGAGCGGACAAGTCACCACATGGCGGCGGATGAACAGAGGTTTTCTCAACACGCTCAGGAAGCGGTGCCTCGTCTGGAGAACGATCACTCCAGCACAGAGAGACAAGTATCGGGAAGAGGGCATTCGGCTTGTCGGGAGCAGTGCAGGCGTTGCTGAGTAGGTCGCCTGAACTTCAAGGGTGGAATGATGGCAGATAAAATTCAGGAGATGCGCGACAAACTTGGTCTGGAGTACGACGCCAGAGACTTCCAGATCATGCCGCCCGATGCGCCCTTTGAAGCGGGCTTCAACATGAAGACCATTGTCGCGGCTCTGTTTGTTGGTCTGGTGATTTTGCCCGGTTCTATCTACCTTGGGTTGATTACCGGAGTTGGCCTGGGGGGTGCTGCCAACTGGGTCACGATCATTCTGTTCATTGAGATCGCCAAGCGTTCTTTGGTTCGGCTGAAGACGCAGGAGATCATCATTCTCTACTGGGTGTCCGGGGGGCTTGCCATCGCCGCCGGTGGTCACGCTTTGTTTGGCGGGCCTCTGGGCGCGAAAATCTGGGATCAGTATCTGATTCAGTCGCCGCAAGCGGCGGGCATCGCTCGTTTCATCCCAGACTGGGTCGTTCCGGCGAGAGGTTCTGAGGCGCTCATCGAGAGAACCTTCTTTCATCGCGATTGGTTGGTTCCGCTGCTTCTGATACTGGGACTGGCGATTCTTGGGCCCATCAACAGTCTGAGCCTGGGTTATGTGCTGTTCCGAATTACCAATGATGTTGAGCGGCTGCCGTTTCCTATGGAGATGATCCATGCGGCGGGTGCCACGGCACTGGCAGAGACCTCCAACAAGCGCGAAGGCTGGCGCTGGCGTGTGTTCAGCATTGGAGCGATCATTGGTGTTGTCTGGGGTTGCATCTATGTGGTGGTGCCGACACTCTCCGGCCTGTTTTTGCGCGAGACGATCATGATTCTCCCGATTCCGTTTATTGATCTGACGGCTTCGCTGAAGGAGATTCTTCCCGCGGCGGTTTTGAGCATTGCCACCGATCTGGGCGCTCTGCTGGTGGGATTCGTCATCCCGTTCTGGATTGTCATCGGTTCCTTTGTTGGTGGGTTTGTCAAGAATCTCCTGGTGGATCCGCTGCTTTACCACTACGGCGTTTTGTATCGGTGGCAGCCTGGAATGACTTTGATTCCGACCAATCTGTGCAACCAACTGGATTTCTGGATGAGTTACGGGATCGGAATGGCGTTTGTGGTGTTCATTTTGGGATTGTCGGTGACGGCACGAACGCTTATCAACCGCAAGAAACGACTGGAGGGAGACTCCCTTCGCGTTGGAAACACCGAACGACTGCCTGAAGGCCGCGGGGATATGAAGATCGCCTATGCGCTTGTGCTTTGGGCGTTCAGCACTTTGATCTACATCGTGCTCTGTCGCGTTCTGGTGCCATCCTTTCCTGTGTGGATCTGTGTGATATTTGGATTCATCTGGTCTCCGATTGTCTCATACATCAACGCGCGAATGATCGGTCTGACGGGTGGTACGGGGGGTGTTTCGTTTCCCTACTTGAGGGAAGGTGCATTTCTGCTTTCCGGGTACAGGGGACTGGGAATCTGGTTTGCTCCTGTGCCGCTTGTGGATCACGGGGCTGTGGTTCAGACGTTCAAGCAGTTGGAACTGACGCGAACGAAGTTTGGCAGTCTGGTTCGCCTTCAGGTGCTTCATATCGTTGTGCTCGCGTTTTGCTCGCTCTTGTTCTGGAGCCTCATCTGGAAGATTGGCCCCATTCCTTCATCGGCATATCCCTTTGTTCAGAAGATGTGGCCGTTCAGCTCCACGATGCAGGTGCTTTGGGTCAGTTCCACTCTGCCTGACTACTACACGCTCAATGAAACCGAAACACAGAATCTGCCTGAAGCCGAGAGATGGGTGGTTGACTTCGCGCAGGAACACGGGGACGTCTGCATCCTGGATCTCGAACTGCACCGGAAGATGGGACGGGAGCAGGCAACGCAAATGCTGGAACAAATGGCCGCCAGCGGCCTGATCGAATATCAGAAACGCAAGAGGCCTCTGTTGGACATCGTGAAACCGAAGTATATCGGGATCGGCTTTGGAATCGGATGGTTGCTCTACGGTCTTGTGACGGTGTTCCACATGCCGACGCTGTTTTTCTATGGGCTGATCTCGGGTGGTTGGTCGCACACGATTCTGCCGATGTTCATCGGAGCATTGTTGGGCAGATTCTATTTCTACAAGCGTTTTGGAAAGCCGTGGCGATCTTACGCTCCTATCTTGTGTGCTGGATATTCGTGCGGGATGGGTCTGGTGAGCATGACCTCAATTTCATTGGCATTGATCGCCAAATCCATGAGTACGGTGGTGTTCTGAAGGTATTTCGGGAGCACCATTCGAACGTGAGGGGAAGTTCGGAAAGACCTATGGGTGATTGTGAGACAAGACAATACGAAGTCGCGCTGAAGCGCTTTGCGTGGATGGGTATATCGTTTCTCATGCCGGAGACGTGGGCGCTGGGAAAGTACCAGGGCACGTTTGATCAGGGTATGTTGCGCATTGATGATCTTGTCCAGGAGCGGATCACGCTTCTTTGGAGGCGGCTTCACGACGCGGATGTGGAGCGATTTGTCGAAACCCATCTGAAGGAAACAGAGAAGCAGGCCAAGCAGAACAAACTGCCTTTTGAGAGCCAGAGGAACCTCCGTCGTCTGCACGGAGGAGGGGAACTGTTTTGGTGGAAGAGCGACGTCGAGGCGTACAACATCTGCGTCCGGGAGGGGAAGCAGGATGCCAGGCTGGCTCTGTTGCGAATTCTGACAGCGCCCGGAGAACGGATGAAGCCCTTGGCCGAAGCGATTGCCGAGTCCATCGAGATGGACGGGGATGCCAAGGAAATCCGATGGGCTGTCTACGGATTGGATCTGCGGTTGTCCCGAACTATGATTCCGACGGACTTCTCCTTCAAGACGGGAGGAGTTCGGCTTACTTTTGAGTCGCCCAACGAGCGTCTTGATGTTGAGAAGTTTGCACCGGCAAGCGTGATCATGCAGGGGTTGAGTCTGTTCGATTGGCTTCAGTCGTTCAAACGCAAGACGCTCTCGTCCTACGAGTTCACCGGTGACTCCGAAAAGATACAGGGGCATTCGGGGGCGCATTTTCGGGGCAAGTCACGCAGTCGTTGGACGCGGGGCTTTCGCCGATTTGACTATTGGGGATGGGTCTGTGATCGGGAGAATCGGCTGCTGTGTTTTCTGCATCAGGTGAAGAAACCGGACAGGTCGGTGATGAAGTTTGACTTGGCAAAAGTGTGGTGCCATCTCCCGCCGGGAGCCGATCCGCCGAAGAAGGTATCCGTGGCTGAGACGGCCTCAGCGGTGCCGATGCCGTTGAAGCAACCGGGCAATCTGAAGGGGAAGAAGGGGTTGACTCGCGCACACATGCTCTCGGCGGTTCCGGTGCGAAATGAAGCCGTTCGGTGGAAGGAGATGGAAGGTCAGGTCGAAATCGCGTATGATCTGCACTTGCGTTGGGGTGGGGCTTTATTGAAACGCCTGATGGGAGCGGATAAAGAGAGGCGTTTCACGCTGGACGAGATGGGTGGTTTCGTCTGGCAAATGATAGACGGAACGCGCAACGTGAGAGAACTGGTTGACACGCTTGCTCAGAAATATAGACTGGAGCAGGTGGAATCTCACGCGGCGCTTGTGGCGTTTCTGCGAAACATGATGAAGAAACGTCTGGTGGGACTTTATGTGCCGCAGGAGCCATGAGAGCATCTGTTTCGTTCGGTCAGCAGCATGACCGACATCGTTGAAGCGCGTGCCTCTCGGCGGCGGAAATCTGCTTACGCAGGAGTGGTGTCAGATGGCAAACAAAAGGATTGGCAAACAGATCGTCCTGCCTCTCAGCAAGGCGTTCCGGATCAGTCTGCGCAGCATTCAGACTCGGTTTTTCCGTTCGATGATCACCATGGCGGGTGTCATTCTGGCCATCGCCTTTCTGATGTCGTGCTGGACGAACGACGTGGTCACCCGCAGCCTGAGAGGTTCGGGTGATCCGGAAGTGGATGTGCTCCTGCAACTCAGTGGCGAGGAGACCGATCCTGCGGCGGTGGATGCCAGTAATGCCAGGTTGACATGGATCATCTCGCTCTCGCTTCTGGTTTGTGTGGCGGGAGTTCTCAACTCGATGCTTATGGCGGTCACGGAGCGGTTCCAGGAAATCGGGACAATGAAATGCTTGGGAGCGTTGGATCCCTTCATCGTCAAGATATTCCTTTTGGAGTCGCTTTTGCTGGGAAGTATTGGATCCGCGTTGGGGCTGTTGGTCGGCTTGGCTCTGTCGCTGATCGGTTTGAGTGTTGGCTTTGGCAAATATGTATGGCAGTACTTCCCCATGGTGCAGTTGATGCACTATGCTTTGTACTCGTTCCTCATTGGTACAGGGCTGTCGGTTTTGGGGGCGATCTATCCCGCCTGGACAGCGGCACAGATGGAGCCGGTCGAGGCAATGCGTGTCGAACGATAGGAAATCTGGAAGAGAAAGGTTTGGGAACATGGCTGAACAGATCATCGTCCGGGCAAACAGTGTCAAGAAGACCTACCAGATGGGCAAGTTCAAACTCGATGCTCTCCGTGGGGTCAACCTGGAGGTCAACCAGGGAGAGTATCTCTCCATCATGGGGCCTTCCGGCTCCGGGAAGTCTACTTTGTTCAACATGATCGGGGGCTTGAGCAAGCCCAGTGAGGGAACGGTCTATATTGATGAAGTGGACATTGCTCAACTGGATGCCTATGAACTGGCGTGGCTTCGATGCCGGAAAATCGGTTATATCTTCCAGACGTTCAATCTGATTCCCGTTATGACGGCGCTGGAAAACGTCACGCTGCCCATGACGTTTGCCGGCATGAGTGATGACGAGGCGCGTGACAAGGGTGTGGAACTGCTGAGCCGGGTTGGCTTGGGAGATCGGGTTCAACACAAACCCTTTGAACTCTCCGGTGGACAGCAGCAGCGTGTTGCCATTGCCCGATCCATGGCCAATGATCCTGCCATCATTCTGGCGGATGAACCCACCGGAAACCTCGATCTGAGAACAGGCAAGGAGATCATCGAACTGCTCAAGAAACTGCAGACATCCTCGGGTGTCACGATCATCTCTGCTACCCATGATATGAAGATGCTCAGTGTGTCCGATCGAGTTGTCTGGATTCGGGACGGTATGATTGACCGCATTGAGAACCGCGAAGATCTGGACATTCAGGTGGGTACCATTGACGGTGCCCAGGAATAGTCTGGGACGATTTTTCGCGAACGAGAGGGATTTGCGATAAGCCCATTTTGGGCGGCTTGTCATTCTGAACGAAGCGAAGCGGAGTGAAGAATCTCTCTGATAGCATAAGCCTTATGACAGGAAGAGCGATTCTTCGCTTTGCTCAGAATGACCACAACGGTGCATTCTGTCGGCCTACCGCAAATGCCTCCGAACGAGGTTTTCGCTTGACAACTGAATTGTCTGGCCATTAGTCTTCTGCAACATTGTGAAGATGGGGCCGGCGTGCTTTTTGAGTGTTACCGTGCCCGCAGCGTTTCGGGTCGTTAGCTCAGTTTGGTTAGAGCGCTACGTTGACATCGTAGAGGTCACTGGTTCAAGTCCAGTACGACCCACCATGATACACACGTTCCCGAAGGGGGTTGGAGACGCTCGGAATATGCCCCTGGTCTGGTAGAGCCAGGAGAAGAGTCACGGTAGCGCCAGACGACAAGAGCGCTATCGTGTTTTTTTTGAACGCGGCCAGCGAGAGAGAACGCAGATGGTTGAAGTCCAATTGGCGGATGGCAGAAAACTGACAATGCAAGCACCTGCCACGGGTGAGCAGGCCTGGGGTTCCCTTGTCAAGGGGGATTCGATGCCCGTTGCCTACAAGCAGTGCGGCCGCTTGTTTGACATGAGCCGACCCATTGAGGAAGGAAGTGCTGTGGAGTTCGTTTCTGCAGACTCTGAGGAAGGTAGAGAAGTGCTTCGGCACACCACTGCCCACGTGATGGCACAGGCGGTCTGCCATCTCTATCCGAAGACCAAACTTGCCATCGGGCCAGCCATTTCCGATGGCTTCTACTATGACTTTGATACGGACAAGACTTTTTCATCGGAAGACCTTCAGGCGATTTCCGATGAGATGAGCAGAATTGCCACTCAGAATACTCCGCTTCGGCGTGTTGAACTCGGTCGTCAAGAGGCGCTCGAGCATTTTCGCCAGAAAAATCAACCCTACAAAGTTGAGATGCTTGAGCAGATGACCGATGAGACGGTCTCACTCTATCGCCAGGATGATTTTGAGGATCTCTGTCGAGGCCCACACCTTTTGAGCACAGGCTGTCTCGGGGCGTTCAAACTGCTTGAGGTGGCCGGAGCCTACTGGCGCGGGGACGAACGCAACCCCATGCTGCAGCGCATTTATGGAACGGCGTTTGAGACTCAGGAAGCGCTTGAGCAGCACCTGGCGAAACTACAGGAAGCCAAGGAACGCGATCACCGCAAACTCGGTCAGCAACTGGATTTGTTCAGCAGCCAGGAGATGATCGGAGCGGGGCTGGTTCTCTGGCATCCCAATGGCGGTCGCCTGCGCACCACCATCGAGGACTTCTGGCGGCAGGAACATTACCGCCGAGGTTATGAACTGGTCTATACGCCCCACATCGCCAAGAGTGATGTCTGGAAAACATCGGGACACCTGGATTTTTATCGGGAAGGGATGTACTCCCCGATGGACATTGATGGTCAGGATTATTACATCAAGCCCATGAACTGCGTGGGTCATATTCTGATCTACAAGAGCCGGCTTCGCAGTTATCGGGATCTTCCCATTCGCTTGGGTGAGTTGGGCACCGTCTACCGCTACGAGCGTTCCGGCGCGTTGCAGGGGCTTTTGCGGGTACGCGGATTCACGCAGGATGACGCGCATCTGTTTTGCACACCGGAGCAACTCCTGGATGAGATTGTCGGTGTGGTGAACTTTGTTGATTTCATGATGTTGGAGCGCTTTGGCTTCAAGTATCGTCTCTATCTGTCTACCCGTCCCGAGCACTCAGTCGGCACTGATGAAGACTGGGCGCGGGCAACGGAAGCCCTGAAGAGTGCCCTTCAAAAACTCGGCAAGACGTATGAGATCGATCCCGGGGAAGGGGTTTTCTACGGTCCCAAGATTGATGTGAAACTCATTGATGCGCTGGGTCGTGAATGGCAGGGACCGACGATTCAGGTGGACTTCAACGAACCGGAGCGATTCGACGTGACCTATGTTGACAAAGACGGTCAGCGTCGGCGCGTTGTGATGATTCACCGTGTTGTGCTCGGCTCCATGGAGCGTTTCATCGGATGTCTCATTGAGCACTACAAGGGTGATTTCCCCCTGTGGCTGGCACCGGTGCAGGCAGTTGTGCTTCCCGTGACGGATGCGGTCAATGACTATGCCGTCCTTGTCAAGGAGCATCTGCGTTCGGTGGGGTTACGGGTGGAGACCGATCTTCGTTCAGAGAAAATCGGCCAGAAGATACGGGATGCCGAATTGCAGAAGATTCCGTGTATGCTCGTTGTGGGCAAACGGGAACGAGAAGCCAATTCCGTTTCTCTTCGACGCCGCAAACAAGGCGACCTTGGGTCGCTGACACTGGATGCGCTGCGGGAATCCATGCAGCGCGAGGTGGACAATCCAACGGTGGAGAATCAGTCCGAGAAGGGAGGGGAGAGTTCATTAGAAGACCGTTCTTTTCAAGGAGCCGTGAGCCGGTAATTCAGGCGCGGATCAATGAACTGATTCGTGCCAAGGAAGTCAGACTCGTTGACGACACGGGCGATCATCAGGGAATTGTTCCCATTCAGGAAGCCCTGAGGCGTGCGCAGGAGGCCGGGCTGGATTTGGTCGAGGTGGCCGAGAAGGCTGAGCCTCCCGTGTGCAGGATTATGGACTACGGTCATTACCGATTCGAGCAGGCAAAGAAAGAGAAAGACGCGCGCAAGCGGCAACGAACCATTACGGTCAAGAAGATCGAGATGGGTCTGAACATCAGCGAGCATGACTATCAGTTCAAGTTGCGTCATGCCGAGCGTTTCCTGCAACACGGCGACAAAGTCAAGGTGGTTGCCAAGTTTCGAGGACGGCAGATCACGTTCAAGGATCAGGGAAAGGATCTGCTGGAGCGCACAATTGAAGACTTGAAGAAGTTTGGCACCCCGGAACAAGATGCCAGGATGGATGGCCGAATGATGACTGTTGTCATTGCGCCCATTCCGAGCGCGAACAAGCCACCTGTCTCAACGCAGGAATAGTTGTGAGCGTCAAGGGTGTTGACAAGGACTTTCGGTCATGAGGAAGGCTCTAAGAGGGCTTTCTCTCGTTATTTTTTGGATAAAGGAGGCATGAAATGCCGAAGATCAAGACCAACCGGTCTGCCGCCAAGCGCTTCAAACTCACCAAGGGTGGGAAAGTCAAGCGCGCCAAGGCGTACAAGAGTCATATCTTGACTTCGAAATCAACCAAGCGAAAGAGAAAACTTCGCCAGGGAACCTTGGTTTGCAAGGCAGATGAGCA
>JAKQFZ010000882.1 GCA_029558215.1 Candidatus Omnitrophota bacterium | reverse complement strand
CCGGCCGTCAGAATGAACACAAGTGTCAGTCCCACCACCAGACTGATCATGCACGTCCGATTTGGGGACAGATGCTGATAGCGTTCCAGACCACTGATCGCTTCAGCCAGCTCGAGGTTGTCCTGACCCTTGAGTTTCTGCTGAATCTTGGCGACATTCTCGAAAGGCATTCGAGGGACAGCATAGCTTGCCCACATATCCCACTTGGCGACGCCCAGGTCATACTGAAACCACAGGCACAGGGGAAGCGCGATGCATATCCCCAGCAAGACGGCGATCACACTGAGCGCTGCGGTCTTGCCGATTCGTACTCGATGCTCCTCAAGAACCTTGAAAGAGTTGACCATGAAAGGCATGAGGGATTCCCTCGGATCGATCACGAAGACCATGGTCAGGAGAAACATAATCATCATTGTTCGCGGACCGAGTGCCTTGGCGCCGAAGACACCCCAGATGACAACGCAGGGGAAGAAGAACGGTTGAATGTAGAACAGTCCCGTTTCTGCGAGCACGCGACTCATCACCACATAGAAGAGAACCAGCACAAAAGTGTAGAAAAGGGAAAGGTGCAGTTCAAGGCCTGCACGGAAAACCAGTTGTGCGATGAACACTGCGAGTGCAATCGCGAACACCCGGAAACCCCACACGGCATCCATGTCGGTGGTGCTCTTTCTGAAAGGAACAAAGGACTGACGCACTATGCTCAGATAGTAATGCCTTCCTGTGTAGAGGATCGTTAGAAACACACCGAGATTGGCGCCAAAGAGCAGGAAGGTCTGCGGCTTCAGAGAGGTATACCAACTTGCTCCTTCCACAGTCCCCGTCAGTGAGATGCCATACTTTGCAAAAACGCCAATGGATATGAACCAAAGGAACGGTCCCAAACCGAGAGAAAAGGAAACATCTGTTGGAAGGAAGTAAGCCACGGCGATGGGGGTCATGTAGAGTGTGACCGTCAGCAGTCGCTCTCCGCCACCGGCAATGAACGTCGGGAAGAGTGTCCTGAGTGGGACGAGACTGAAGGTATTCGGGATGTTGATCATCTTGTCAGGGAACCATTGGCATAGGTAGTTGTTGAAGTTCATCAGGAAAATAACGCCGGTGGCAATCCAGAATGAACGACTTCTGAAAATTGGCGGTGTGGTTTCACCTTCTCTGGGGAGAAGAGAATTCGCGAATGTGGCAATCGGATAGGGCAGCTGTTCGTGAGCAGACCACTGCTTGTGCAAAACCACGGAAAGAGCAATGACGGCCACCCACAGCGCGAGCACAAGAGGAATCCAGAACGCAAGAGGAGTGATCCAGGCGTGCCAGGGCACTTTTGCGGGGGAGATGTGTCGTTTTCCCGAACTGAGTCCCTGGATGAAACCATTCAGAATCAGACTCTCGTCTTCGCTGGGATCTACGAGCATGTGACTGGGCACGATCTCGATGACCTTCTGCTCCTTCCATCCCGGCTCGGTTCGGTAATAGTGATGTGGCATGATCAGCGATGCGGTGAAAGTTCGGAGAAGTCCCGATTCGGGTACGACGCACGCGGCCAGCGTCAATGTTAGAGCGACTGCCAACTCACTGCCTCGGATTGCGTACCTCTGTTTGAACTTTCGAAGCAGAGGATTGATGAACAGCATGAACAGAAGCAGGCCACCATAGACAGTTGCTGGCATGCTGTTGCCGACTGAGAGGGTCTGCTGCAGAATGTTGTCATTAAAATAGCTGAATCCACAGATAACAGAGACACCAAGCAAGCCGATTACAACAGCCCTGAGGGTCACGCTCCGACCTCCTGGGCATTGTCTACCGCGACGGCAAGCGCACCGTGTTGGACAAGTGTCTTCATGTATCGAGTGACCGCCACGCGAGCCTCATGAAAGGTCAGTCCAAACTGGATGGCGAAGATATCCACGATCTCCTCGACAGTCCTCTCCCCGTCACAAAGATGCCAGACTCGTGAACCCAGGGCTTCCAGGCGGAATCGCCTTTCTCTTCTGGGACGAATGAGCCATGAGAACGGGGCGAAGAGAAACGGAATAGGCTTGATCTTCACGATGATACAAACTTCGTCCTGCTCTGACTCCGACACATGTGCCGCGGTGTTCTGAACAGGAATGGCTCTGAGCATCGCCAACCAGGAAGACTGGCTTTTTGTGAGGTTTCTTGAGGGTCTTGCCTTCACTTGGACTTCTCCTTCTCAGTGCAGCAAGAGAGTCGTGAAGCCAGAACCTCTGGCGCAATCGGGGCAAACGAATGGCTGCAGACTCTGTAGAGCCGCCCGTCCTTGGGGCAGATCCAGGCCACCGATGCATAGTGTAAGCGCTTTCCAAAGCAGGGCAAAACCATTCTCAACCTTCCGATACCTGTTATTGTCTCGATCGAGTGTTGACTCGACAGCACAGCGGTCTCTGCAGAAATCCTGATCCCCTTTGGGGATTGCTCCCTGAGCCATTGGCTGACGGGCACTTTCAGCCAATGCGAGACCATACCAAGACGTTCAAAATACTGATTTTGCAGCCGATGGGAGTCCGTGAATGAGAGAACTGCTCTGGCGGGCTCCACTGTACACTTCTGAAGAGCAAAACTCTTCGGAGCCCACAAGTCTATCCCAAAGGCCTTCCATCTCTGTAATCCCTCATTTGACGCAGAGTAGGCGTCAATGCTTGAAAGGATTTGGCACATCAAAGCCGAATCTCTGACATCCGGCCAGATAAGAACGATTTCAACAAGACAAGACTCTGCCTCGAAGTAGCGACCCAGACGCGAACTTAGCATTGCCTTTGAGTCACAGTCAACACCTGACCACATGCCGTGCGAAATTCTTCTGATCACTGATCTGTCGGACTCCTGCCTCAGCTGGCTCTCATAGTCCTTGATCATCTGAGGAAAGTCTGGAGATGAGCCGACTTTTCTCCAACTCAGTTCCAGACGGAACTGGTACCGATCGGCGAAGGCACAGCGACCGCGTTCGGGATTCCTAGAGAATTGCAGCATCTCCCAATCGTCTGGAAGGTCAATTCGGAGACTGCGCCAAATCCATGTCTGCATTGCGTCCTCTTGCCCACGTGAACTCAGACTTCCTTCGGACTATAGCCACCCGTTTGGGTGAAGGCAAGGCTCAATGACAGGGTTGTCATTGAAGGGATCGCGGATTTCATCCACAAAGGTCTTCGATTGTGCTACGATTGCTGGAATTCTGATGAGGATTTGTCCTTGCGACAAGGATGGAAGTTACTCGGAGTACGGCGAGAGGTGAGTTCATGAAAAAGGCTGTCCCCTATCCTTCTGAGATTCTGAAAGGCGAGAAGAGCCAAAGGTGTTTTTCAGGTGCCAATGCCATTCAGGTTGCCATGCCTATCGGTGGCATTGGCGCGGGCTGCATCTGTCTGAACGGTTCTGGTGGGTTTCAGGATTTTTCCATCAGGGGCAAACCTCTGACAAGCGCAGCTCCTGACGGTCACCGGTACATTGACGCAGCCTTTGCTGCACTTCACATCAAGGGAGACAACCCCATCACCCGAATCATCGAGAGCACTCTTCCGAAAGAGAAAATCTACTCATTCGGCCTCAAAGCCCAGGGTTTCAGGCAGGGTGGACATGAAGGGCTTCCTCGGTTTGAGAACGCCGAGTTCAAGGGCGAGTACCCGTTTGGCCACGTGAGGTTTTCTGATCCCAAGATTCCTTTGAACGTTTCGCTCAAGGCCTTCAACCCATTCATCCCACGGGATGACAAGAATTCCAGCATACCCTGCGCCATCCTTGAATACACGTTTGAGAATCGTTCTGTTCGGAAGATTGATTTCGAGTTTTCCTTCCATCTCTCACACCCGTTGGGCGGACATCCTTCTGCACGGAATTCGGTCATCCCGAACGCGGGAGTCTTCTTGAGTTCACAGGATAATATCAACAGCGAGAATTTCTGCAGTGCATCTCTCATTGCGCTGAGCCACAAACCCCGAATCAAAGGGATGTGGTTTCGTGGCGGTTGGTTCGACAGCATTTCTGTGCTGTGGCGGGAACTTTCCACGGGTTCGTTCAAGACCAATGGTGGCTCGAACGGTGTGGACACAACGGGTCACAATGGGGGTTCGATTCTTATTGAAGGCAGTCTGCGTCCCAAAGCCAGCGTGACCTATCCTATCGTCATCACGTGGTACTTCCCGAACCGAAATGAGACCTTTGGGCTTCCACCCGAAGACAAGAGCAAGTGTGCGTGTGCCCCACCGGCGGAAGGAGAATTGCCACCACCCCAGTGGCGACCTTTCTATGCTTCCCAATGGGGTGATGCCAGGGAAGTGGCGCTGTATGTGAAGCGTTATTATAGGTCACTCCGCGACAGGACACAGGCGTTTCATGATGCGCTGTTCTCTTCAACGCTTCCTTCGTACGTGCTTGACGCAGTATCCTCAAACCTGGCAATTATCAAGTCTCCCACGGTGCTTCGGCAAGCCAATGGGAATATGTGGGCGTTCGAAGGCTGTATGTGCGACAAAGGATGCTGTCCCGGCTCCTGTACCCATGTGTGGAACTATGCCCAGGCTGTTCCTCATCTTTTCCCGCAACTGGAGCGTACCCTGCGGGAGCAGGAACTGGTGCGTTCCATGGATGACCGAGGCCACATTACTTTCAGGGCAGCGCTGCCGGATGGTCCCACGACACACCAGTTTCATGCGGCGTCCGATGGGCAGTTGGGTGGCATTATGAAACTCTATCGGGACTGGCAGATCTCGGCTGACCGAGACTGGCTCGAACGCCTCTATCCACCGGCAAAGAAGAGCATGAACTATTGCATCGAAGCTTGGGATCCGAATCGGCTCGGAGTCTTGGTGGAGCCACACCATAACACCTATGACATTGAGTTTTGGGGTCCAGATGGCATGTGTTCGAGTTTCTATCTCGCGGCGCTGGCTGCATTGTCGCAGATGGGAAGGGAATTGGGATTCACCGAAGAGGCCGAGTTCTATGATGACCTTTCGCGACGCGGAGCAAAGTATCTTGACGATCATCTCTTCAACGGTGAGTACTACTTCCAAGAAGTGCTCTACGACAAACTTCGCGACAAATCTTTTCTCGACATGATCTCCAAAGTAGATGCCAAGAGCAGCGAAGTCATGCAACTGCTCAAGAGAGAAGGCCCCAAGTACCAATACGGCATCGGGTGTATTTCGGATGGAGTCATCGGTGCATGGATGGCGAAGATATACGGGATCGATACACCGCAAAATGCAGAGCACGTGCGCAGAAATCTACAGGCGATTTTTGAGTACAATTTCCGGGACGATCTCTTCGAACATGCCAACCCGCAGAGGCCTGGATATGCACTTGGTCATGAGCCAGGCCTGCTTCTATGCACTTGGCCAAACGGGGGCAGACCCACACTTCCCTTTGTCTACTCAGATGAAGTCTGGACCGGTATCGAGTATCAGGTGGCGTCCCATCTCATCGAAGAAGGCTTTGTGGATGAGGGCTTGACTCTTGTTCGGGCAGTTCGACAGCGCTATGACGGGCACGTCCGAAATCCTTGGAATGAGTATGAGTGTGGCAGCTACTACGCGAGAGCCATGGCAAGTTATTCGTTGCTAGGCTCGCTTGCGGGCATGCGGTATTCCAAGGTAACAAAGACCCTCTGGTTTGCTCCGAAACTTCAGCGCCGGAGTTTCAGGGTGTTCTTTTCCGGAGCGGACGGATATGGCGTGATCTCTCTCGACGGCGATCAACTGAAGATCGAATTGACGGAAGGACACTTGTCTCTGGAGCGAGTTGTTGTCACCCGTAAAGGAAAGACGTTCGAGGTCAGATGCAAGAAGGTAGCGAAAGCAGGCAAACCCCTATCAATACCGATTCGCTCCTAGGAAACGAGAATTCTTCTTCCAATGAGCAAGCGTCTGTAAGAGTGGGCATAGCCCCCCCGCCTGCAGACGCTGGTCTGCCAGGAAGAACGCATCCGACGCGGTTTCTTGTCTGGTTTCCTGTCGTAGCGTGTCTTATTGTTGCGGCTGCCGGCCTGCTGTTTCGTTCGGCCAGGTTGGGCGACCGTCCCATGCACCACGACGAGGCGGTTCAGGCAGTCAAGACCGGCGTCCTCTTTGAAACGGGTGAGTACCGTTACGATCCTCGAGACTGCCATGGCCCCAGTCTCTATTATCTCACTCTCCCTTTCCTGTGGCTTTCAGGAGCACAGGATTTTGCTCAGTCCAACGAACTGATTTTCAGGATGGTTCCCGTCCTGTTTGGAGTTGGTCTGATCCTGCTCGTTCTCTTGGTTCTGGATGGACTGGGTTGGGGTGCGTGCGTCTGGGCGGCACTCCTGACAGCCGTGTCACCGGCAATGGTTTTTTACAGCCGCTGCTACTTTCAGGAGATGAGTCTGGTTTTCTTTACATTCGCCACCATTGCCCTTGGATGGCGGTTCCATAGGCATCGAATCGCCACCTGGGCGATCCTTTCGGGCATCTGCGCCGGTCTGATGTTTGTGACCAAGGAAACCTGCATCATTGCCTACTCGGCCATCCTGTTGGGGACGGCGATAAATATCCTTTGGTATCGTTGGCACAAAAAGATTGACGATTGGCCGGTCGGCCATTTGAGCACCTGGCCTGTGCTTGTTGGGACGGTGGCAGGAGTTGTTTTCTCCGCTCTTTTCTTCTCCTCCTTTGCGAAGCATCCATGGGGGATTGTAGATTCAGTCAAAGCCTATCAGACCTACTGCTACAGAGGATACTGTGGGGGCGATCATGTCCAACCGTGGACTTACTATCTTCAGATGCTTCTTTTCTGGAAAGTGGGCAGAGGGCCTGTATGGAGTGAAGGCCTTGTTCTCGCGCTTGCTGCAGTTGGCGTTGCTCTCAGTTTCAGAAAACGCTTGCCTGATGGTGATCCTATTTTCCTGCGTTTCCTCGCGTTCTACGCGATTCTGATGGTGGCTTTCTACTCGGCGATTCCGTACAAGACTCCCTGGTGTATGCTGAGTTTCCATCATGCGCTGATCCTGCTTGCGGGTTTTGGTGCCAGCGCACTCTTGAGGATGACCCGGCAGCGGCTGTCCAAGGTTGTTGTGTTCTGTTTGCTGCTGTTGGGCACTGGCCATCTTGGCTGGCAGTCATATCTGGCTTCCTATCGTTTCTCTACAGACACGCGCAATCCCTATGTCTATGCTCACACCGTTCCCAGTCTGCTGAAACTTGTTGATCGAGTTCAGGCCGTTGTGGATGTGTCGCCCAAACGAGAGGATACGGTAATACTCGTTGTTTCTCAGGACTACTGGCCTTTGCCTTGGTACTTCCGAGGATTTCGGCATGTTGGGTACTGGGAGAATATTCGCGATCGAGAGTATCCCGAATCCCCTCTGATCATCACATCAGTTGCTTTCTCTCATGTTGTCGAGCAGAAGTTCGGCACCGGTTACAAGAGCGAGTTCTACGGCTTGAGACCAGATGTCATGCTGGTGCTTCACATCCGAGATGACCTCTGGGATGCTTTTATGGAAACCAGGAGGCAGGTTCTTCCTGGGGCGATCTCATGGGATATCTGTCCTCCATCCCATACGCAGGCGGAGGACTCCTGACATGAAGATCGATCTTCAGGGTGATGCAGGGATTCCCCGGGACATCTGTCTCGACGTGACATCATCTCATCCAACTGCCCCTCTGATGCGGTTTGCCTGCGACGCCATGGGAACCACATTTGAAGTTCGTCTGTGTTGTGACAATGTTGCCTATGGGAAGCAGGTTGCGCGTGCGGCGTTTGAACTGCTTTCTCATCTGGAACAGGAACTGAGTCGTTTTGATCCTAGAAGCGATGTTTCGAGAATCAACTCGCTGAAGCCGTCAGAGACAATTCGAGTAGGGCTTGCGACGTTTGAGTGTCTTGAAATCTCATCGAAGATGAATCAGGCAACCTTCGGCGCTTTTGATGTCACCGTTGCACCTCTGTGTTCCCTATGGAAGCGATGTGCTGATTCAGAGCCGTCTGCTCTGGAGATCGAGTCTACCATGGGCAAGACCGGCATGAGGAATCTCATTCTTGACAAGACGAATCTCTCGGTTGGTGTCTTGACGGAAGGGGTTGAGGTGGACTTGGGAGGCATCGGGAAAGGCTATGCCGTTGATCAGATGGTGGAGGTGCTTAAGGACTGGGGCATTGAGTCTGCGCTCATCCATGGGGGGCAGAGCAGTGTCTATGCACTGGGAGACGGCATGGGTGGAGATCCTTGGCGTTTGTCTTTTCGAGAAGGGAAAGAGACGGGCAGCGATCTGCCCTGTGTGTTCCTGCAGGACTTCTCGCTCAGTGGCTCCGGTACGTTCATCCAGGGGAGGCACGTCATCGATCCAAGAACAGGCAAAGCAATCCCCGTACACGCAACCAGCTGGGCGTTGACGGCCAGAGCCGTGGAATCTGACGCACTCTCGACGGCGTTTCTCATCATGGAAGATGAGGAAGTGCAAGAGTACTGCTCCAGCAGGCGGGGTGTCTTCGGTGTGAAATGTTCTGAAGGCGGGACTTCGCGATTGTTTGGGGACTGGCAGTCACTCAGGTAGACAAGCCTTTCTTGTCTCGTTCCCAAGTCCCTTTACACTCAACCCCCAGTGTCCTATAGTTCCTTTGCTGTCGGTGGAAATACTGTTGTCTTGAGAGAGAATGCGTCCCGATGCGCCCAAGAGGCGCTGACGGGTGCAGGTAAGGAGTCAAACAGGAGTTGAGCACGAAAGCCTTTATTGATGAGACGCTGCGACAAGTTATTGCCAACGAGGGGCAGACGCATGGGTGGTCTCTGCCCGCGGACTTGGAGGTCGTGACAGAGGTTCCGTCTGATCCGCGACACGGAGATCTGAGCACCAACATACCTTTTGCATTGGCAAAGATCGTTCGTCAGGCACCTCTGAGAGTGGCGCAGACTATTGCGGAAGCGCTGAGTGCTCTTCCTGAGGATCGAATGTTCTTCGAGACAGTTCACGTCGCCCCACCGGGCTTTCTCAATTTTGTTGTGGCCAAGACGTGGCTCGAACGGGATTTGAGAGAGGCGTTTCAGAATCCCGAACGCTATGGACATTCACAAGCGATGGCTGGTGAGAAAGTCATGGTCGAGTTCGTCAGTGCCAATCCCACCGGACCGCTTCATGTGGGTCATGCCCGTGGTGCCATCGCCGGAGACACACTGGCGAACCTTCTGGAATCGCAGGGTGCTCAGGTCACGCGTGAATACTACTACAACGATGGCGGTCTTCAGATGGAGACCCTTGGTCGGTCAGCGCGTGCGCGGTATCTTGAGAAACTGGGCAAGCCCTTTGAGTTTCCTGAAGACGGATATCGCGGCGAATACATGAAAGACATTGCAGCAAGGATGGTTGAGCAGCTTGGCGAGAGTCTAGTCAACTGCACCGAGACCAGGCCTTTCACGGAGTTTGCTGCATCGGATATTCTGAAGACGATTGACAAGGACCTGAAAGACCTTGGAATCAAGTTCACCAGTTGGACAAACGAGAGTGAATTCTTTCAGATGGGCAAGGTACTTGAAGCTGTTGAACGACTGAAGTCTGCCGGGATTGCCTATGAAAGCGAGGGCGCAGTCTGGTTGCGTTCGTCGGCGGATGGCGATCAGCGGGATCGGGTTTTGGTTCGCAGCAATGGTGTTCCAACGTACATTACGCCCGACATCGCCTATCACATCAACAAGTTTGAGAGGGGCTTTGACCGCGTCATCAATGTCCTTGGTGGAGACCATCATGGACATGTCCCAGGTTTGAAGGCAGCCCTGAGAGCCCTTGGCTTTCCCGTGGAACGGCTGGATTTCGCTTTGATTCAAATGGTCAGCCTGAAGAAGGGTGAGGAGAGGATAAAACTCTCAACAAGGGCGGGCGACTTTTTGCCCTTGTACGAGATGATTGCCGAGATTGGCAGTGATGTGACTCGATACTTCTTTTTGATGCGGAGCATTGATGCGCAGATGACCTTCGACTGGGATCTTGCCAAGAGCACATCCATGGAGAATCCGGTTTACTACATCCAGTATCTTCATGCGCGTGTGTGCAGTCTTGCGAAGAAGGCTACCGATATGAATGTTGACTGGCCCTTGGATCCGATGACGGATCTTCTGCCGTTGGAGTTGCCGGAAGAGCGAACGCTCATAAAAGCAGCGTTCAGTTATCCCAGCATTCTTGCAAGCGCTGCGTCGTCTTTGGAGCCGCACAGGCTGACGGCGTTTCTGGAAGATCTGGCCAAGTCATTCCACAACTATTACACCTATCACCGAATTGTTGATGCGGAGAAACCGGAGCTGACCAAGGCAAGGTTGTACCTCGTCGAGGCAATTCGGGGAATCATTGCCAACGCTTTGAATGTGCTCGGCGTCTCTGCGCCGACCAGAATGTAGTGGGATTCATGTACGCACTCTACAACGTTCTGGGTTTCCTTTATCTGCTCATTGCAGGGCCTGCGTACCTGTTGAAAGTCTATCGAAACAGAGACTACCGTCAGGGGTTTGGCAGCCGATTTGGTTTCTTTGCGGATGATCTGGCCAAGAGACTTGCCGGGCACAGATGGATTTGGGTGCATGCTGTCTCTGTCGGTGAGGTCATTGCTGCAAGACCTGTGCTTGGCGAGATACGAAAGAGGTTTCCCAACGACAAGATTCTTCTCTCGACAGTGACGCCCACAGGGCAGCAGATGGCACGGGAGTCCAAAGACGCCGACATGACGGTGTTCCTGCCTGTGGATGTTGCGTGGTGGGCGGTGAACCGTTTGGTCGCTATGGTGAACCCGAAGGTGCTCGTCATCATGGAGACAGAACTCTGGCCAAATCTCATTCGATCTGTTTCAAAACGAGGCGTTCCCATTGCGATGATCAACGGTCGCATCTCGGATCGTTCTTTCAAACGCTATCATAAGGCGAGGATTTTTCTTCGCGATCTTCTGTCGAGGATTTCCTTCTTTGGGATGCAGACTGAAGACGACGCGCGAAGAATCATGACCATCGGCGCTCCCAAAGAGCGAGTCCATGTGAGCGGCAGCTGCAAATTCGACACGTTGAACATTGCGAACACCGAAAACCTGGAGACGCTTCGTGCGCTGATCGTTGCGGGAAGAGATCGAAGGGTGATCATTGCCGGAAGCACACACCCCGGGGAAGAGGAGATGCTTCTGCGTGTCTATGAGAAGACGCGACGCGAAGTGGAAAACCCGCTCTTGGTGATCGCGCCAAGACATATTGACAGGTCTCCA
>JAKQFZ010000878.1 GCA_029558215.1 Candidatus Omnitrophota bacterium | reverse complement strand
CTACCCCTCCAGTCGGGAACACCGCCAGAGAACTCTGCCCAATCCAGGCCACGATCCTGCAGTATTGCGTAGACTGCGATAAGACATGCGGTCGCCAAACCGGCATCCATGAGCCACCGCACGGTTTGCTGCGCTCGAATCCACTCGATCATTATGTACAAGGCCAGGACACAGAAGCAGAGCGTCCTGAATGCGACAAAACCATTTCGCGACGGATACGAAGAAAAGACGATCGAAAGGACAGTTGCCAATAGGACTGCAAGTATTGGAATGTCCAGGGGTGTTCTTTTGAGACAGACAAAGGCAGAGTCCCCTTGACACCGTCCAGACCACGGCCGCTCATTGACCCAGAAAAGGGTGAGGAGTAGCAGGATCACCTGAGCAAAAGTCTCCTTGGGAAGGAAGAATGACTCAAATGAGAAAGGAGAGAGAAGAACGGCCGTTCCAACGATGAGCAAGAAGAAGAGTACGCTGGGAGTCCGGGTTTGAAGCAAGTTCATCCTCTGTTCCCACCACGCTGTCTGGATCCAGAGAGCACATGCTGGACGATCTGTTCCCGATCTTCCGCCGAAATATCCACGAATTTCAGAGCCAGACAACGGCTAAACTCTCCGACTTCAGAAGACTCCACTCGAACAACTTCCGCCACCGCAAAAATGGGTGTATTCCGATTTGGAAGATGCATCTTGAGATGGACAATCATTCCCAAAGGGAGGGGCTCGCCAGCGATTCGAAGACCCGTACCGCTGAGATCTATTGAGTGTCTCTGTCGAGCTGTCGCCGTGTCACCGGCAGGGACGATCAGTTCGACAGGGATTTCTGTGGAAAGGCGGTAGGACTGTCTTCTCTGAACACGCTCGAGTTCGTCAGGAACCGGGATAACCAGGACTGGAACATTCCCCGCTTCGCGGTCTATGATCAATGAATCGAAGAGGTATAGGGCATCGTCCCGAACTACTGAAGCCCTCATCTTGAGTCCCTTGGGAAGAGGAAGAGGGATTCCGTTGCGCAGAGGTGCCAGGATTTTCAGAACCTTGTCCGTCCTCGCATGAACTGTGGTACGAACTCTCTTGAGCCCTTCACCCAGATCATACTCGATGACGAAGCGTTCATCTTCCTGGATATCTTGCCGCTTCTTTCGAAATGGCATGGAACTCTCTTGTCAGCACAGGAGATTACACAAGCAAAGTCTGCTCTGTGACAGAATCGAAGAGGTGCGCTTTGGCAACATCAACCTGAAGCGTCTTGACCTCATTGACCTTGGCACGGCAATGCGCTTCAACTCGAGCCACCAAGCTCGATGTGCCAACCTTCACATACCAAAGGGATTCCGCCCCAATGGGCTCGACAACCTCTACATTCGCCGTAATGAAGGATTCCGGATCCTTTTCCTGCACAACAGCAATATCAACGAGATGCTCAGGTCTGATCCCAAAAATCACGCCCCGCTCTTTGGAACCATCGAGAACTCTCTCGAAATTGTCAGGCAGCCGAATCGCAAAGGAGCCCTGATCGAAATAACACGCTCCATCACGCTGAACAACCTTTCCCTCGAGAAAGTTCATTGGAGGCGTCCCGATAAAGCCACCAACAAACTTGTTGATGGGATGATCGTAAATCTCCAGAGGAGCACCAACCTGCTGTATCAGGCCATCTTTCAGAACCACTATTCTGTTTCCAAGAGTCATCGCTTCCATCTGGTCGTGCGTGACATAGATAA
>JAKQFZ010001247.1 GCA_029558215.1 Candidatus Omnitrophota bacterium | reverse complement strand
AGGCTCCGTGCGTCAAACTGCCTGCGCCATTGATGCCCTTCTATCAGATCGCGTTCTCCCCGTGGATCTGATAGTACTGACTCCCGAGCAGTTCGAACGGCAAAAAGATCGTTCTGGAACCATCGCCTGCGAAGCAGTTCGGGAAGGAAAGATCATCTATGAGCGAGCAGCCTGAGTGTCTCCAAGAAGTCCGGAGATGGATAGAGAAAGCAGAGAACGACCGGCGCAATGCGGAATATGTCCTGACTATGGAGAACGCCTGCCCGACCGAAACCTTTGCTTTCACTGTCAGCAGGTCGCAGAGAAATACCTAAAGGCGCTTCTCACTTTTCTGCAAAAGCCATTCCCCAGAACTCATGACCTGATACTCTTGGCGAACCGACTCGACTGCGCTGCGTTCAAAAGTCTCGAGAGTCTCAGGGACGACCTGAGACAACTCAACCGTTATTCAGTAGAAGCACGATACCCCGGCGAATGGGAGCCCATTTCGCAAAGTGAAGCCGAAGACTCCCTTCGGTCAGCGATGCGCGTTATCGAAGCCGTCAGATCTCTTCTACCGAGGGAAGCCTTTCCGCCCACATCCCAGGAAGTTTGAGATGCTGAGTGCTGAAGCGATTTGTGCCCTTCGTTTGCCCGATTCCTCTTCCTGAGCAGCGAAGGTCTTGGATCAAAACCAACATGAACTCCGTTCTTTGGAAATTCAATGAGTGTTCGGTTGCGCCATCTCTGTTTGCGCAACAGGCATTGGTTATGCCATACTTCCTTCAAGTCTGTTCAGGGTGACTCGCCTCGTCAAAGAGGCTGGAAGCCTCTTCTACATGAGAGGAGTCGTTTGGGAATGTTTGAAGAACAGTTACGTCAGGCACGTGAAGCCGCTGAGGGTATTGAGCGGCTGGGAGGCTTTCTTTGACCCTGACGGTCTTCGGAAGAAAATCGAGGACTACGAGGGACAGGTCAGCATACCGGGGTTCTGGAACGATTCGGAGAAGGCGCAGCGCATCACCCGTGAGTTGAAGCAAGCTCAGGATCTGTTGGCGCAGTATACATCGCTCCAGAGTCGCGCCGCAGATGTCATCGAACTGATTGAGATGTCTGCTGAAGAAGAAGACGCCGAATCACAAGGTGTGCTCGACAGTGAGATCGCAGCATTGGAGAAGGATGTCAGTGCCTTCTTTCTCCGCAGAGCACTCACTGGAGAACATGATGGCGGCAACGCCTTTCTCTCGATACACCCCGGTGCGGGTGGTACCGAGTCCTGTGATTGGGCGGAAATGCTTCTGAGGATGTATCTCCGATGGTGTGAGCGCCGAGGCTATCCAACAGAAGTCGTTGACATCCAGCCCGGTGACGAAGCGGGAATTCGAAATGTCACCATTCTGGTCAGAGGAGAGAACGCCTACGGATACCTTCATTCCGAGAGTGGCATTCATCGCCTGGTTCGCATTTCGCCATTCGATGCCAACAAGCGCCGTCATACCTCCTTTGCTTCGGTCTACGTGATGCCCGAACTCGATGACAATGTGGATGTGGATATTCGGGATGAAGATTTGAGGGTGGACACGTACCGTTCCTCTGGAGCCGGTGGTCAACATGTGAATACCACGGACTCTGCCGTTCGGATCACCCACCTTCCGACGGGCATCGTCGTCTCCTGTCAGAATGAACGCTCTCAGCACAAGAACCGCGCGACGGCAATGAAGGTGCTTCGCGCTCGTCTGTATGAAGTGAGACTTCAGGAGCAGCAAGACAAATTGGACGCGCTTGCCGCTGGAAAGAAAGATATCCGCTGGGGCAATCAGCTGCGCTCCTACGTGTTCTGTCCGTACCAGATGGTCAAAGATCACTATACGGGTCAGGAGACGGGCAATGTTGGGGCAGTGATGGACGGCGAGATTGACGACTTCATTGACGCGGCACTCCGCGAGAAGATTTCCTGACAGGAAGACCGGTACCGCCACATGTCTTTTCAGTCTGAAGCACCGCGCCGAATTCCTCTTGTTCTGGCATCATTCTTTGCTGCTGGAGTTCTGCTGGGGATTGTGGGTTGGCGCTGTGCTCGTTTGAATCCCACCGAATCCGTTGCCGTCTGTCATGAGTTCAAACCAGGAGATCAGAGCCTGCCCAGGGATTTCATCGAACAGGTGGGCAGTCTGCCGGTTGCCTGGTTGCTCACGGGACAGGGATATCCTCTTGAAGGAATCCCTGAAGGAGTCTTTGAGGTCAAGTTGAGCGTCGTCATGCCCTCGGATTGGGATCCGATGCAATGTCCTCTGGTTCTGGTGACTCCCGACGGTGAGAAACTTCTGGACTTGGAAGAACCGCCTCGACCTCTCACGGAAACGCACCAGAAGATCCGTTACTCGGGACGAGTCACATGGAGCCAGTTCGGCCCTTTTGGAATTCGGTGTGCAGCGGAGGCGGACACGGTAGGCGTGCTCTCATTGAGACTGGCCACGTACGCAGGTTACGCCAGCAAGATTGGCTACTTCATCTTTCAGTTTCCATCAGGGACGATGCATCTCTATGCTCCTGCCACGGTGGGTCTCATCGGCTTGCTCTTCTGGGGATGGCTTTTCTCTTGGGCAAAGTTTCTGTTCTTCTCTGAACGATGGGATTCACTGCGCCAGAGGCTTTTCATCCTGTTCGTATGGCTGGGACCTGGAACGTTGGCTTTGGTAGAGCTAGTCAGCACTGCATTTACTCCCTGCCGACTTATCCTGACACCTTTCGGTTTGGTGTCAGTCGGCATTGCTCCAATGTTTGTCGGTTGGTTAGTCATAACACTTGGGTGGGGTGAGAAACCTGTTGTCCCAGATCCTTTCAATCAAGCCGGTGGGTTTCTCCTGCGCTGTTTGAGGGGAATCTCCGTCAAAGCTCATCTTGACTGGGGCGTCGCAGTTGTCGCGCTGGCTGGGCTTGTCTTCGCGGTATTGGTTTCCTGCATGAGTTTCTACCGTCACGCAGAGTTCCATACACACGCCTTTGATCTGGGCGTTGTCAGCAACGACATTTGGAACACAGCGCACGGAAGGCTTTTTGAGACGTCATTGCTGCCGTGGTCTCATCTCGGCGAGCATTTCGCACTGGTGTATCTGTTTCTTGCTCCTCTCTACTGGATCTGGGCGGATCCGAGAATGCTGATCGCCGTGCAGGCCGTGTTTCTGGGTCTTAGTGCCGTACCTCTGTATGTATTCGGTCGAAAGATACTTGGCAGAAAATGGCTTGCAGCACTCGTTGCCGTTGGATACTTGAATCATCCTGGACTGCGGGGCATTGCGCTGAGCGAAGTGCACCAAATCGGTTTCTATCCGATGTTCTTTTTAGTCGCAATGTGTCTTCTTTTTGATGGTGCTCCCGAAACGTGGCAAAGACGACGGCCACGCCACCTGCTTGCTTTTCTCATTGTGATCGCACTTGCTGTCAGCATCCGTGAGGATCTTGCTCTGGCGGCGATGTTCCTTGGCTTGTATTTGATGACGCAACGCGGACGCCGACTTTTCGGCTTGCAGTTAAGTGTGGGGTCACTCGTCTGCTTTCTCCTCTTGGTACTGGTTGTGATTCCGTACTTCCGCGGGCAGCCGTACAGCCACATCCAACGCTACGACGAAATGGGTGGTACCTTCAGCGGTATTGCCAGCAATCTGTTCCTGCATCCACTTCAAAGTTTCCGCCTCATGATGAGTGAACAGCGCTCGACCTTGATTCGGGAAGCCTTGAAACCAGTGCTCTATCTTCCCGTCCTTTCCGGCTGGGCATTCATCCTGGTGCTGAGTTCTCTGGGGGGATGCCTGCTCTCTTCCAACGCTTATGTCTTCTCGCTCTTCACGCATTACCCGGGGTTGTGGATTGCACCGATCTATGTGACGACTATCCTCGCCCTACATCAGGTTTTCCGAAGGATGGAAAGGTTTCGTTCATCCGGCAGTTCGTTGCGCATAGTCCTTCGTATCGTTGGTCTGGTTTTCTTCCTAGTTCTCATCGTGGCTGCGCTTTTTCCCTCGTCTTCGGTTCCACCTTGGAAGACTGTCGCGAGTCGTTCCCGATGGGAAAAGGTTTACAGACGTCAGTCCTTCAGTGAGCCAGCGAGGACTCTCCTCAAGCGATTCGATCAACCCGAGGCATCCGTTTCCGCCCAGGCGATGTTTGTTCCGCATCTGGCAAACCGTCGGGAGATCTACCACTTCCCTGATGGAGGAAGAACCGATTACCTGCTCGTGGACATCGGTCTCGAAAGCACCAAATACCCGTTCATGGATGTGGATTTCCGTAAGATTCTGATAGAGCGTATCGAAGAAGGCAACTATGGCCTGGTTGATCGAGAAGCGACTGTGTGTCTTCTAAAAAGGGACGCTCCGAGAACCGATGCTGATGCTGCGCTGATTCAGGACATCAAGACCTGGGCCATCGAGTGAGCGTCAAATCCGAATCGCCTGTCCTGGCGATACTCCCCACAAATAGTCTACGGCAAACACACTGAGAGCAGGATCAGCTTTGAGATAGTACCGGCCGTCGGAAATAGTAACGCATCGTCGCATAGGGCGAGTCAGGAGAGACCTGAACCATCTCCCAGCCATTGGCGCCAAAGAAGTCCAACATCTTCACCAACGGAAACATGGCTTCTTCCCCTTCGGCTGGTTTGTAACCCATCTTTTCAAGAAGTTCTGTCCGCTTCTTAGTCAGCAGGGTTAACCCCTTGGACTGCCATTCGTAGCGCTGCTCATTGCCTTCTGTGCGTTCGGAGTAAATGCCATATTCCCATTGCGGACGCACACTTTCCTGACTCAAAGACTTCACAGCCCCAAAGACAACAGCAAAAGCCAAGGCCACAACAACAAAACGCTTCCGATTCATTCCGAACTCCTTTCACGCTTGGGGAAGCGAAGATCACTTCCCAAAAAGACCGTATGATTCACGCCTTTTAGTATACTCCGGGTCTGGCATCAGTGCCAGAAAATGAAAGTTTCGCAGCACCGTTCCCTTCTTCCACTACCTTGACAAGTGACCCCCTTTCAATTCTACTTATTTTGTTCGTATCATGTGGACTGGATGAGGTAGGTTGAATTGCGACAGAACATCCGCCCGCTCTGTATCCTGCTTGTCTGTCTTGCTCTGCTGAGTTTGTCCTGCGCTCGAAAGGAGTCATCGGAACAGATGAGAGCCGAATGCATTCCATTTCCATCGTCAGATGGCACAAATACTTTCTACGTTGGCAACCGCGATCCGTTGATCTCCAGCCCACTCATGCCATTGCCCGTGGGTTGTGTTCGTGCGCACGGTTGGCTCCTGCATCAGCTGGAGATCATGCGTGACGGCATGGTCGGTCATCTGCCCGAGCTGAGCCGCTGGTGTGTGGAGAAGGACAATGCCTGGGCACGCCCTGACGGTCAGGGTGCTTTGGGTTGGGAGGAACTGCCCTATTGGCTCAAAGGGTACGGTGATCTGGGTTATTTGCTTGAGGATCAGAAGATCATTGAGGAAACGCGCAAGTGGGTTGAGTTCGCTCTTTCCAGTCAAGAAGAGGACGGCTACTTCGGCCCCAGACGCAACAAGCAGCGCTATGACATTTGGCCAAACATGGTCATGCTCGATGTGCTGCGCTCGTACTATGATTTCTCTGGTGACAAGAGAATCATCGAGTTCATGAAGAAGTACTTCCAATGGCAGATGAGTCTGCCGCGGGAGTATCTGCTCCCCGGGAGTTGGCAGAAGATTCGCGGTGGTGACAATCTATACAGCATCCACTGGCTCTACAATCGAACGGGAGAGAAATGGCTCCTGGACTTGGCGACAGCGGTCCATGAGCGAACGGTCAACTGGACAGATGGCATCAAGAGTTGGCACGGTGTGAACATCGCGCATGGCTACCGAGAACCGGCACAGTACTATCAGCAGTCCAAGGATCGAAAACATCTGGATGCGACCGAACGAAACTACCGAGCGGTGATAGATGAATACGGTCAGTTCCCCGGTGGTATGTACGCCACCGATGAGAATGCGCGCCCGGGTTATATTGATCCACGCCAGGGTGCAGAGACCTGTTCCATGGTGGAGTTGATGCGTTCCTGTGAGATTCTACTCGCAATCACAGGCGATCCGATTCATGCCGATCGTTGCGAAGATGTCGCCTTCAACTCGTTTCCTGCGTCGGTCATGAAGGACTTCATGGGACTTCATTATCTGACGCCGGCGAATGTCGTTCAGTTGGATCGCGAGAACAAAAGTCCGGGCTTTCAGAATCACGGCCCGATGCTGCCGTTTACTCCGGGTGAAGCGTTTCGATGCTGTCAGCACAATGTCTCACATGGATGGCCTTATTATGTGGAGCATCTCTGGATGGCCACTCGGGATAATGGTCTGGCGGCGGTGCTTTACGCGCCCTGCGAAGTTCGAGCGAAAGTCGGGAAGGGCACAGAGGTTCATATCATCCAAGAGACTGGCTATCCCTTCCGTGAACAAGTCCAGTTGCAACTGCATCTTCCCAAGCCCGCAAAGTTCCCCCTCTATCTGCGCGTTCCCGGCTGGTGTAATGCGGCGTCCGTGCTTCTGAACGACGAGCCTTTGGACGTGGCAATCGTTTCGGGAAGTTATGTTCGGGTGGAACGAGTCTGGAACGATGGCGACGTGATCGTTCTCAGACTGCCGATGGAGACCAAGGTTCGCGTCTGGGAGAAGAACAAGAATTCTGTTTCCGTTGTTCGCGGGCCTCTGGCCTATTCTCTAAAAATCGGGGAGAGCTGGAAGGAATTCGCACGTGAGGGACGATGGGGCATCTGGGAAGTCTTCCCGACGACTCCCTGGAACTATGGTTTGGTGTTGGATGCGAGCGGCGAGACCTACGCCGCGAACCGTCTGGATGTTCAGGTGAAAGATGGGGAGATCCCCGATCAGCCCTTCGACATCGAGACTGCGCCCATCGAGATCCGCGCCCGTGGTTGTCGGATTCCTTTGTGGGAGATGGAACAGGATGGTCTGGTTGGACGACTTCAGAAAAGTCCGATCAAGACGGATGAACCCGAAGAGGAAATCACGCTGATTCCCATGGGCTGTGCCAAACTTAGAATCACTGCCTTTCCTGTAATCGGCAAGGGTGCAGAAGCCAGAGAATGGCGCAGAATCCCACCTCGGACTTCGGCGTCCTTCACGCAGGCGTACATGGCGGCTCTCGATGACGGAGTTGAACCGATGGCGTCTGATGATACGCGAATGCCACCTTACGTCTGGGGTGAGGCAAGTCCCGACGGTTACTGGGTCGCTTACGGCTTCGACGAACCTCGAACGGTCACGAAATCACGAGTCTATTGGTTTGATGACAAGGCACAGGGACAATACCGCCTTCCCAAGTCGTGGCGTGTGCTTTGGAAGGACGGTGAACAGTGGCGCGAAGTCACCAATGCTTCCCAGTACGAGATCAGGATGGATCAGTACTCTGAAGTCACTTTTGATCCCGTAACCACCGAAGAAATTCGACTCCAGGTAGAGCCTCAAGACCGTGTTGGCGCAGGCATTCTGGAATGGAAGGTGGAGTGACCTCGCTTCTGAGAAACATGACGGCGGATTCTATGGGTGAAAGAGCACCGAATAGTCGGCCGGGATTCATCCCGCGCAGCATGAATGCTGCCCTACTGGGTTGCCCTCGACCCAGGGTCCCGGTTTCGGGGGAAACCGGGCCAGTTGCTACCTGCTGAGCCAGTACCGAGAAGCGCAAGATTTCCTTGAAGTCGTTTCGGGAAGGGATGTATACTTCAGATG
>JAKQFZ010000859.1 GCA_029558215.1 Candidatus Omnitrophota bacterium | reverse complement strand
GGCGGTGTAGATGATCGCCAGACCAATCGCGCCGAAGAAAATGCAAAACTGAACCACATCTGTCCAGATAACCGCTTTCATACCACCCATGACCGTATAAGCTGTTGCCACAAGCCCCAGAGTAATGATCATCACATAGAGAATCTGTTGGCTCTCCGAACCCATTGCAGAGTGCAAGGCGAGACAGGGAGAGTACAATGCCAGTCCCATCCAGAAAAGACGCCAAACAATGAACATGCCAGACGCCAGACACCGAACCCGGACATCGAAACGTCGCTCTAGATATTCATAGGCACTGTAAACTTTCAGCCGTGAGTAGAACGGGATAAAGACCTTGGTGACGATCGGAATCATGAGAAAGATAACAAAGGTTCCACCCAACATGGCAAGTCCGTAGATGCAGACTGCGGCAGGCCCAGCAATGAATGAGATCGCCGAGAAGATTGTGGCAATGAGTGAGAGCGCGATGGGAAGGATGCCCATCGAACGTCCGGCAAGGAAGAAATCCCTGGTGGAATGCTGTTGCCTTGCAAACAGAGCGCCCAAGGCGAAAACCAACACCAGGTAGATGGCCATCACACTGAAATCCAGCGTTCCAAGCCCTTTCACTACTGCGGTTGCCTGCATGTCCATACCCCCTTCTGCCCGAACTCAGAACTCTCAAGACAGTTCAGATCACAACTTCGAAACAACCGAGGTCACCCCCTGTCAGGGAGTGACCTCAGCAAATGTCTGCTATCGAAGCCGACGCATAACGTCAGTCTCCCAGGCGTTTGGTGAATTCCGCGCGAACCTGCTTCAGACCGTCCAGGACGAACCAGATCGCCGCACAACCAGCAAAGAATTGAGCGCCTTCCTCTTTGTAGAGGATCTCTGCCTTTTCGACGCCTGCTGGACAACCCCACCACTTGTTGTACTTGCGCGCCGCCTCGGCAACCCGCTTGCGCGCTTGAACGATGCGCGGATGATCAAACTGGCAGGGAATTCCCATGGACTGCGACAAGTCCTGTGCGCCAAGGAAAAGAATGTCAATGCCCGGCGTTGCGGCGATGTCATCCAAGGTATCCAGAGCCTCGACGTCTTCAATCTGAGCGACAACGAATATCTCTCTGTTTGCCTGGGCAATGTAGTCCGGCAGCTTCATCAATCCAAAGTTTGCTGCTGGCTCGACACCATCCATTCCGCGAAGGCCTTCGGGATAGAATCGGGAATTGCGCGCGATCCACTGTGCTTCCTGTCCGCTCTTGACATGGGGAACCATAATGCCGGTTGCACCAGCCTCGAAAGCTCTGTAAACGGCATGGTCACCGGATTTCCTGATGCGCACCATGGGCTCCATACCCGTTGCTCGACACGCCAAACACATATTGGACACGTCGTGGTAGTGGTAGTCCTGGTGCTCCATGTCAATCCAGACGCCATCAAAACCGATAAGGCCAGCCATCTCGACCAATTTGGGCGTGATGAATGGCGTATTGCCAAAAAACAGAACATACTTTCCTGCCCGCATTCTCTCGACAACCCGATTCTGCCGCACTTGCATCAACGTAACTTCCTTTCACAACATGAATGATGACTGTTGCTGAGTCTCTGCTCGACAAACACACGTCAGAGTCATGCCAACGCATGGCGAGGACACATCCTATGACATGTGATGAAGAAGATATACCAATGTCCCTAAGAAGTCCAGCGACGCAACGGAGTTTCCGTGCCCGCGATCCTATCGCACGGCGTGCTCGATCACTGAGTCTCTTTGACGGCGGAGTTTCCTACCACGATAGCCTTGTAGGCGACTGCCGGTCTGCCGAAAATGTCGCATACCGAGGCACGCACTACATAGGTGCCTTCAGATTCAAACTCGTAAGTCAACCGCTCCCCTTGGGTTTGCCACAGAGCGGAGTACTTCAATTCGATGATGCTCTCCTCATCGTAGATCTCCCAGTAGATCTTGGGTTCTTCCCCCTCTCCAGACCAGTCCCCTGTGCCTATCGTGGCCACTGCTTTGAATGTAACCTCCCCAGGGCCTGGTGGCACATCGCCTTCAATTTCAATGGAAAGGCTTGGCGCGGGCCCCAGGTCGGGGCGCTCAAAGAAACGAGGAGCGTCGAGAATTTCGTCGGCTCTTTCCGGCTGCGAGATGCGAATCTTGCCATCCTCCTGAGCGTAGATGAGTTCCTCGTAACCCGTTGGGATGAACAACGGATCATTTACCGCGACGTCGAAGTCAATGCCCAGACGCAGAAGGCGTTCCGCTTCCGTCACAGCGTTCGCCAGAACCCGGCGATAGGTCACCCCAAAATCGTTCTCCTTTTCCAGCGGGAGCCAAATGGTTCGGTGCATGTGATAGGGAGCAAAGGTGTAGCCGTAAGGAATGACAACGGCAGCCTTTGCAGCATGCAACAGTGCTTCTGAGTCACGATCCGGACGCTCGTTGAACGCCTGACGTGCCAGTGAGAAATAGTAGCGCTGATAGGGATAAGGAAGTCCGGAGTAGTCGGTGATTCCCACCCATCCCGTCCAAGCCCAGAAGTAGGTTGCCCCTTTGTTGACAAAGTACGGTATCTCCGCAGAGCGTATCTTGACCGAGTCCGGTTCGTAGAATCCGACACCCCATCGCTTGTTGAAGTTGCGAGCCGCGCCACGCAACACGGCGGTGCGAATGGCGCAGGAGTTCTCTATCGTTGGGGGTATCTGAGTTTCAAACGCCATGTTGTAGAGATCGACAAGCACCCCCGCACCTTCCATCTTCGTGTCTTCGTCAACGAGACCACCCACGTTTGGAAGCGCCATCTGATACCAAGCGGTCTCCCACAACACTTCCCAAGTCGGATTGTCCTTTTCTTCAAAATACAGATTCCCCACACCAAAGCGGCTGCTGATGCGCCCATTGATTCCGGTCGGTCGGGTCGCTTCGTTGAGTAGTTTCTGCAAGCCTTGAGCCACTTCGGTTGGGGTTCCCTTGCGTCCAAGATTTCCAAGTGCCGGTTCATCGTGGTGGTTCATCTCACCCCAGTAGTTTGAGCGGTATAGTTGCACCGGCCAGTCCTCGATCTTGTAAGCCAGACTGCCGTGGTAGACGGGACTCTGAACCAGCCAAACGGAAATCTCCGGTGACTCCGGGCGGCCCACAAAGAAGTTGCTTCCCGCATTGATATGAGCGATTAAGTCTTCATCACTCTTCGGCTCGTACCGGTACCCACCGGACAGACGATAGTGAGGTCTTCCATCGGTATCCCTGTCTTTAGAAGTCCAGCCCAGAAGCAAGTCCGGGTTAAGTCGGATTTCTCTCCAGACTGAAGGGGAAGCTATCTCTCTCTTCCAAACCACGGAGACACGCTTGAAGGGGTATCCATGCAGCATGATTCGTTCTGGGGTCTTCATTGCCGGTGCCGGTGTTCCATCACCCAAACTCTCAGGGTTCTGTGGCAGCCCATAAGCCCAAAGCGAAATTCGCGGCAGAACGGCAGCACCACTCACCTCATGGATATAGCGCAAGGTGTAGTCCCAGTCGGCTTCCTTCCACAAATACTGGAGCACCTGTGGGGTTTTCTCCGGCGTCCACCACCCATCCATCAGCATCCACAACTGACAGCGTTCTCCGTTGAGTCGTGTCCAGTTCAGACCGTACCACTGAAACGCCCCTCGTCCAGCAACCTTCACCACCGGTCCGATCTGAATCTCCGAGGCAATGACAGTCAGCTGGCGCTCCCGTTCATACTCAGGGCGATCTGCTGGGTCAGCATTCAACTCGTATGAGGCAACGGTTCCGGGCTTGCCCAACGGAGAGGCGACAGCATTGTGTGCAATGGCAGACAAAATGAATGCAGATGTCATCGCAAGGGGGAAGATCTTCATAGGAACCTCCGAAGTTTGTCTGAAATCCAACAGTTCAAGAGCATTCGGTCAAACAGCGGCGGATTCGATGTGCGCTCTTTGAGAAATGGCTCTCTATTTCCCCGTTGAGAAAGTGGAGGACGATTAGCAACCGCCATGCGGGCAGGATGCCTGCATCACAAAACAGCGTGAACTCATCCCGAAGTAGACCGCAGGGTTTTTTGAAGGTTCTCTCGAAGAGAGCGAAGGGTGTAGGGCTTCTGGATGAAACCTGCCAGTCCCTTGCCAGCAAACTGCTCGGTGACTCTCTGTTCATTGTAGCCACTGGTGATCACGACACGCACCGCCTTGTTGATCTTTCGCAACTCGTGGAATGTTTCCTCACCATCCATCCCGGGCATCGTCAAATCCAGGAGTACGCATACAATATCCTTGCGCTTGCTTCGATAGATATCCACCGCTTCAAGACCGTTGCTGGCTGCAAGAACCGTAAAGCCAAGGCGCTCGAGCATGCTCTTAGTCAGCGTCCGAACATGTTCTTCATCCTCCGCAATCAGAAGAGTCCCTGACCCGATCCAGTCCTCTGTGCGCTTTGAATCGGGCTGTCCGACAGGCGAAATCAAGTCTTCTCGAGCGGGTAACAGGACGCGAATTGTCGTGCCCTCGCCGACGGTACTTGTAACCTTGATGGCACCCTTGTGGCCACGAACGATTCCGAGCACGGCGGCCATGCCAAGTCCGCGTCCAGTAAACTTGGTCGTAAAGAAGGGATCGAACATCTTGTGTTGCGTTGTAGCGTTCATCCCGCAGCCGGTGTCGCTCACCTCGATGCAGACGTAGAGTCCTTCCGGAAGGTGCTCATCCAGAGAGATGCCCGCGAGATCATCCTGGCTGCACACGACGGCACTGGTGCTGATGGCGATGACGCCGCTCTGTTCTTCCAGCGCCTCGGAAGCATTGGTGATCAGGTTCATGAGGATCTGACGAATCTGGGTAGCATCCGCCTCGACGGATGGCAGATTCTCATCCATATTGAACTTCAGCACTGCCTTCTTGGAAATGGATACTTCCAGCATGTGCGTCATTTCTCGAAGCACTTCATTGAGGTTCAGAGTCTCAATGACAAAGCGTCCTTTGCCGGAATAGGCCAGCATCTGCTGACACAAAGAAGCTGCCCGCCTCGAAGCCTGGTCAATGCTTTCCAGATAAGGCCGAGCGGGTGAGGCGGTAGAGAGATCGGTCAGTGCCAGGTCGGCATTGCCAAGAATGGCCATCAGCAGATTATTGAAGTCATGAGCGATTCCACCGGCAAGAATGCCGAGACTTTCGAGCTTCTGGCTCTGCTGAATTCGGGCTTCCATCTTTCGCTGCTCCTGCTCCGCCAGACGAGCCTCAGTAACATCGCGGAGTGCACCAATGATGTAGTTTCCAGGCCCGTATTCCTTTTCGCCCCAAGCGTGCGCCTGGTTGATCAACCAGCGCACCTCGCCCGAAGGACGGATAATCCGAAACTCGGCCTCGTCCGCCTGGCCGGTTACGATCTTCTCCAGGTGCCTGTTCAACAACTCGGCATCTTCAGGATGCACATAGTTTTTCCATTGCTTCAGAAAATCTCGTTCCTTTAGGGGAGTTCCGAAGATCGTGTCTCGGTTGCCGGTTCCCCATTTCCAAACGGTCACTCCATTCTCCCGAACCCTCAGGCCATAGGCATGGTCAGAAACAAGTTCAGAGATGACTCGGAACCGATCTTCACTTCGCTTGAGCGTAACGCGATCATGAAATCGCTTGGTCATGTCCGTTATGGTGAAACAGATTGTGTCCTGCTCCGGGATGAGGAATCCTTGGATCGTAACGAAGAGTGATGCACCTGCCCCTGTCGTAACCATGACATCTTCCCAATGCATTTTCTCGGGATCCCCAGTCTTAATCCCTGTCTTGAGTTGGTCGACAAAGCGGTTTCTGTAGTCGAAATCGGGAAAGAGGCAGTGGAAGCTCTTCTCAGGATCCAGGAGTATCTCCTTAGACCAACCCATCATCTGAACATAGGCGCTGTTCATGAAGAGGTTCTCCCCAGTTGAGGCCTTGTTGACAATCACTCCAACGGGAAGATGATCCAGCACTGTCTCAATAAAAGTGTCGCGTCGGGCAAGAGACATCTCGGCAGTCTTGATGTCGGTGACATCGTCAGCGATCTCCAAAGCGCCGATGATCTCCCCCTGATTGTCTCGCAAGGGGAAGCCGCGGATGAACAACCACCTGCCGTCCGGTGCCTTCAAAGTACTTTCGCAGGGGATTCCTGTTTCCATGGCTTTGGTCACAGGGCAACCGACACAGGGTTCACTGCTTCCACGCCATATCTCGTAGCAGTGACGTCCACGTATCTCATCCTTCGCAATGCCCATAGACGAACAAGCAGCCTGATTCGCCCAAAGGACGCAGTGTTGTCTGTCTTGGCGAACGACAAGTTCAGCAAGCCCGTCAAAGACGGCCTGGGATTCCGAGACACTCAGGTTGAGAAATGCCTTTCCCTTCTTGCGGCTCTTTCGGACTCTCACACAGACCTCCAACTCACTGACCAGAAGGCCGATCGTATCGCACGCCATATCCTACGCAAAGCCATTATAGACAAACCGAGTTTCGTATGGCAACAGCGTTCAGCGCAGACTTTCCCAAAATGCAGCCATATCCTGGGCAAAGCGCTTCCATGTGAAACGGTCGAGAACCCTCCTGACACCCCGCACTCTCATTTCATCCATCAACGAAGATTGCTCCTGGAGTCTTGTGAGCATTTCGCTGAGTTGTTCCACATTGTCTTCCTGAAAAACGAGTCCTGCGTCACCAATGACTTCCGGAATGGCTCCGGAAGAAGAGCCAACGACGACCGTCTCTGTTGCCATCGCCTCCAGAAGCACTCTCCCTAACTGCTCCTGCCACAGTGGAGTCGTTCGGGAAGGCAACACAAGCACATCCAATGCGCGCATATATAAGGGCACTTGCTCATGGGGAACAGAACCGACAAGGCGCACCCGATCTCCGATGCCAAGTGAGGCAATCAGACTCCTCAGATTCCGTTCCTCTTCTCCGGTGCCAACGATGAGAAGCAGTCCCTGATTGAAACGGGAGAATGCGCTCATGAGAACGTCTATCCCCTTCATGGAGAGCAGGCGACCGACATAACCAACAAGGAAATCGTCCGGCAGGTGGAGCATGGCACGTGCTTCTGCTTTCGGAATGCTTGCTGTGGCAGCAAATGAGGAATCAATGCCGTAAGGGATCACGGCCGCAGGTTTGGTGAATCCCTTTCTCCGGAGAACCTGATGTGCTGACTCCGTCGCACAGATCGCTCCATGGAATGCTTCGTAGCAGCGTTTCTCGATACTTCGGTAGACAAAGGAAATACGGGAAGCATAGGTGCGCTCTCGATAGATGTTCTCCCACGTGTAGAACAGAAATCTGGTGTGCTGTGGGGCTTTTCGTTGCGCCAGTGCAGCCTGTGCGGCAAAGAAACTCCAAGGTTCCTCCAGCAGCTGAATCACATCAGGTTGGCAGCCTTGGAAGACCTTCCCCATGCCACTCCAATAGAATCCTCTGGCGTAGTAACCTTGAAATCCAGCGCTCT
>JAKQFZ010000858.1 GCA_029558215.1 Candidatus Omnitrophota bacterium | reverse complement strand
CATAGGAGTGTTTCGGATGACCCCCCCTGGGAGAATCATCGTGGCGAACCCGCCCTTGGTGCGTCTGTTTGGTCTCAATTCCGAACAGGAGCTGCTATCCCACTCCCTGGTGGAGTTCTACCGACACCCTGAAGAGCATCGGAAAATCATCGAACGGCTTGAGAAGAATCCTCAGGATGTGGGATTTGAGCTGGAACTCCGCAGACAGGATTGGACAACCTTGTGGGCATCGGTTACCGTGACTGCACTTCGGGACGCCCGTGGAGACATCATCTACATAGACGGAACGATGCAGGACATCACGCGGCTGAAACATGTCGAAGATGCACTGCGTGAGCAAATCGAGCGAAATGAGTTGATCCTGCATCGCTCTATGGACGGATTTCTTCTCATGAATATCAATGGGAAGATTCTTGATGTGAATCCAGCCTTCTCAAGGATCGTGGGTTACTCTCGAGCGGAGTTGATTGGCCGAAGTATCTCTGATCTGGAAGATCCCAATGCGGCAGTCCTGTTGACGCAGAACCTGGAGGAGATTTGCTCAAAGGGTTCCGATCGTTTTGAGACGCGTTTCCTGCGCCGCTCGAATCTGGGCATCGATCTGGAGATCAGCGCCAATTTCGCGAATGTGGGTGACACTGATTTCGTTTTCTGCTTTTTTCGAGATATCTCTGAGCGCAAAAAAGCGGAAGCGGAGATTCGTCACCGCCTCTCCATCGAGGAGGCTTTGGCAAAGGTCTCGGCGTTGTTTGTTTCCTCGGGCAGTCTCGATTTGCAGGAGATTCTCGCCATTTTGGCAACAGCGCTTGGAACCTCACGCGCCTTTTTGGTTCTGGTGAACGACACGGATGGACGAGTTCTGAGTGCCGCAGAGTGGTGCGACTCGAGCGTATCTCCACCGGCTGTCTCCGTTCTGGGGAGTTGTCTGCTGAGCTGCAGCACAATGGTTGACCGTTTGCGGTGTGACGAGAACCTGGTCTTCTCCGATGTTTTGGAACTGGATTCAGAAACTTCTCGGGAAAGAGACTTCCTTATCGGACAGAACGTAGGGGCATTGCTCAGCGTTCCGGTAAAACAAACTGAACAGCACTTGGGAGGACTCATCGGAGTGGTATCCCAACAGGCACCACGCTACTGGTCGGAGGCCGATGCCCAGGCGCTTCGCGTGGCTGGGGAAATGGCCTTTCGATATGTGGAACGGCGCCAGGCAGACGCTGCTCTTCGAGAAAGCGAGGAGAAATATCGCCTGCTGGTCGAGAATGTCAATGATGGAATTGTCATTGGCCAAAACGATCGCTTTGTGTTTATCAACCGTCGCTTTGCCGAGATGCTTGGCTATGAACCTGAAGAACTCTTGATGAAGGACTATCGCAAAATATACACGCCTGCCGCGGTGGAGCGTCTCTGGACAAGAAGACAGAGCCGAGATCTTGGTGAGTCTGTTCCGGAACGCTATGAGACGGTTTTTCGTCGCAAGGATGGCACCGAAATGGACGTGGAAACCAGTGTCACGATCATTGACTACAAGGGAGAACTGGCAACCTTTGGTGTTGTTCGAGACATCACCGAACGCAAGAACGCCGAACGCGAGTTCAGGAATCATCAGAGGGAATTGGAGCAGCTGACCTCAGAACTGGCGGCGGCGCGAGATCGCGCGCTGGCAGCCAGCCGCGCCAAATCCGCCTTCCTGGCCAATATGTCTCATGAGCTTCGCACCCCGCTCAATGCCATTATCGGATTTTGTCGTATCGTGATTCGAAAGACTCGAGACTCCATTCCAGAACAGCAGATTCAGAATCTCCAACGTGTGCTGGTCAGCGCGAACCATTTGCTGGCACTCATCAATGATATCCTCGATCTGTCCAAGATTGAAGCCAGGCGAATGCCTGTGAATGTGGACTCCCTGGATATCCCTGCACTCATCCACGAAGTGATTGGCACTGTGCATAGCCTGCTGGAGTCCAACCGAAACCGATTGGTGGTCAACGTTGCCGGGAATCTCCCAAGGATTCGTTCCGATAGGACTAAGGTCTGGCAGATTCTCCTGAATCTTCTCAGCAACGCGGCCAAGTTCACCCAGAACGGAACCATCACTGTCTCCGTCTGGGTGATCGATAGGGTTTCCGCACACCTTCCGGAGTTGGCCATGGATCAGGAAGGACAGCTGGCCATTCAAGTACAGGACACAGGCATTGGAATGTCGGAGGAGCATCTGCGACACATTTTCGAGGAATTTTGGCAGGTGGATGACTCCACGACTCGACAACATGGAGGTACCGGATTGGGTCTAACAGTCAGCAGACGCCTGGCTCATCTGCTTGGGGGGACTATCTCTGCAGAGAGCCAGTTGGGACACGGATCTCGGTTCACACTCAAACTGCCGTTGACAACACCCCCAACTTTGGCTGATGATGAATTCGAGTGATATGGCCGGCATGCGGGCTCTGCCCACCTATGCGAGGCGCCTGTTGGTATAGGAAACCATTTCCTCTAGAGTCCGGCTTCTTAGGAACGCAGGGAATAATCTCTTCGGCTCTTGATCGAGATACGAAGAGAGAACCTTTGCGGGACTTGGGGCGGCATCTTGGAACATGGGTTCCTGGGATTTGGAATGACTTCAAAGGGTCTCAAGACCCAGTTTGATGACACGGAGGAAAGAATAGGACAAGGATGAGCAGGCTCTTAATTGTGGACGATGACCCGCTAAATCGGGCTTTGTTGGAAGAAGAACTGGGGGACTCTGGATATCGAACGTTTCTGGCCGAGGACGGGGACACGGCACTTCAGATTCTCGAAGAAAAGAACATAGACCTGGTGCTGTTGGATATCATGATGCCGCGCATGAGCGGCTTGGATGTGCTCGCAAAGATTCGGGAGTCCCACTCCGTCGCGGATCTGCCGGTCATCATGGTGACGGCCAAGCACGACTCCGAGGACATTGTTCAGTCACTGAACCAAGGGGCAAACGACTACATTGTCAAGCCCATTGATTTCGGGGTGCTGCAAGCTCGCATCCGAACGCATTTGACGATGAAATCTCTTTCACAAGAGAAGGATCATTTCATCAGCATTGCCAGCCATGACCTGAAGAACTCTCTGACCACGATCATCGGTGCCGCCCGAGTGATTGGTGCGATGCTCCCTTCGAACGACACAAGTTTGGAGACCGTGCGTGGCATGGTTGCCAATATCCACGAAGCGGCACACGATATGCACGATCTGATCGTTGATTTTCTTGATTTTCATGCCGTCGAGGATGGACGGCTTGTCATTAGCCAACAAAGATCTCTGCTCAATGATATTGCCGAGCGGTCCTTTCGGGGAAATATCCAGTACGCCCGTGACAAGCAAATCGAACTGATCTTGGATACTCGGGATCAAGCCATTGAAGTCTATGCCGACTCGGCTCGGATCAAACAGGTAATTGACAATTTTGTCACAAACGCTATCAAGTTTTGTCCCACCGGCTCTCGTGTCGTGATTCGAACCCGTCAGACGGATAGTGTGGGCTGTCTCGAGGTTTCCGACAACGGCCCTGGACTGACGCAAGAAGACATGAGCCGCATCTTCGTCAAGTACGCAACACTGAGCAATGTGCCAACCGGTGGGGAGAAGAGTTTCGGAATTGGACTGTCCCTATGCAAACAGATCATTGATCTGCACGACGGCGAGGTCGGAGCTCGCAACAACCCCATGCGCGGTGCCACGTTCTGGTTCAGGATCCCAAGATATGTGGGCTGATTTTTCGCTCTTGATTTTCATCGCGCATTCGGTAGATTGAAAAAGGATCGGATGGACATATAGCTCGGAGAAGAAATGGAAGAAGGCGATCTGCCCCAGCACGTTCAGAAACAGTTTGAATCTCTTGCCGGTTCGCAAAAACCTGTAATCACCATTGAGACAGATGTTGATTCCACCCTGCGGTATGGAAAACAGATCCTTATCGCGACGGATGTGGAAGTCTTCGTGTTTGAACTGCGCTCCGAGCAATGGCATCTCCTCAAACGACTCCCCGTTTCAAGTATCGAGGAAGTCCGAACCGTCGGCATGGTCAGCATTGGAGCAGTTGAGGCCTTCGTCAAGGGGCATCCGGAAACGCTGGTTTTCTACTCCAATGCCGTGGCGGACTCGGTCAACCGCGCTGCTCGCGCACTCGACTGCCTGGCACGAGAGAGGCCGTTGACAGCACTCGATGAAGTGGAATCCCACAGCCGAAAATGCCCGACCTGTGGTTTTTTCATGGATCCCTCGCGGGTGTGCCCGCGCTGTCTGAAGAAGGGCTTGGTGATACAGCGCCTGTTTATGGTCTCCCGACCGTATTGGCCACAGATGCTGCTGGTTCTGATCATGCTCCTGGCCAGCACCGCCATGAATCTGGTTCCTCCCATGCTGACCAAGACTCTTCTTGACGATGCCATTCCCCATGCGCGATATGATCTGCTTTTCTACATCTTCATTGCGCTTGTCGCGCTCCACCTGGGAAGCACCGGACTCGGCATAATCAAAACGCGAATGGCCACGCGAGTCAGCTGTCGGGTGACGTACGACTTGCGGGAACAGATGTTCCGCCAGTTGCAGGCCATGTCTGTCAGCTATTACGACAAGAACCAGGTCGGTTCCCTTATGGCGCGTATCACTCGTGACACCGAAGAGCTCCAGAGTTTCATCACTCAGATCACGACAGGCATCTTCTTCAACATTCTGACGATTATCGGCGTCGGCTGCATGTTGTTGTATCTGGATTGGCGTCTGTGTCTTTATGTAGTGCTGCCGTGGCCGTTTGTGGTCTTTGGCACGCTTCGATTCTGGAAGAATATGGTTCCCCGCATCAAACGGCTGATCTACGCGCGTTGGCGTATCAGTGCCGGCCTGAACTCCACCCTGTCTGGGATTCGGGTCGTGAAAGCTTTTGCACAGGAAGAACACGAGGAGGAGCGATTCCGCAATCGAAATGCAATGGTCTTTGAGTCCAACGTGGATGTTCAGAACTACTGGAACACTTACTATCCCCTGATCACATTCTTTTTCCCTGTCGGCGGATTCCTGGTCTGGTATCTCGGAGGACGCGAGGCCGCCAACAACGTCATCACGATTGGTTCTTTGGTTGCCTTCATCTCTCTGCTGGGACGGTTCCAGGCTCCCCTGATGGCATTGACTCAAACCAGCAACCAGATGACACGATTTCTGACCGCAGCCCAACGCATCTTCGAAATCCTGGATCAGACTCCTGATATCAGTGACGACCCGGAAGCCGTGGAACTGGACGCGGTTCAAGGTGAAGTCGAGTTCAAGAATGTATCCTTTGGCTATCTTCCCAACCAGCTGATTCTCCAGGATGTGTCCTTTCGACTTCGTCCTGGAGAGATGCTGGGAATCATTGGGCCCAGCGGTGCTGGAAAGACCACGCTGATCAACCTGATCTGCCGGTTCTATGATACAGACGAAGGGCATGTGCTTGTAGATGGTGTGGATGTCCGAAAGATTACAAAAGATTCACTTCGCAAACACATTGGTCTGGTTCTGCAGGAGCCTTTTCTGTTTCGGGGCACCATCGGAGAGAATATCGCCTATGGCAAACCGGATGCGACCCGAGAGGAGATCATCCGTGCAGCCAAAGCGGCCAATGCACATGAATTCATCGTCAAGCTTCCTGAAGGATATGATACTCGACTGGGAGAGCGCGGAGCAGGAGTTTCGGTTGGCGAAAAGCAGCGCATCTCCATCGCCCGCGCGATTCTGTTCAACCCAAAGGTTCTGATTCTGGATGAGGCGACCTCGTCTGTAGACTTGGAGACCGAGAGGCGAGTGCAGCAGGCCTTGGACAAACTGGTTCACGACCGAACCACCATCGCCATCGCACATCGCCTGACCACACTCCGAAATGCAGATCGAATCATGGTCTTGGATCGCAAAGCCATTCAGGAATTCGGGACTCATGATGAACTGATGGCACTGAAGGGGCATTACCACAAATTCATGTCCATGCAGGAGGCAAATCAGAAGCAGGAAAAGGAATCCCTTCAAACCACTAAATGAGCGTTTGCAGAACACGAAGTTGTTCTGCGCAAGGGACACGGAGCCATGGCTGACATAACAAAGAGCAAGGACAACCTCGAACTGTGCTACTTAGATCCCAATACGCTGCATTTTCTCATCCAGGAGAACGGAATTGTTCGACTGACCATCAAGGATGAATGCAGCTATCCCAATGTGACATTCTTTCGTTGCTTTCCTCTCGAAACGAAAGACCAGTTCATCTCCATTCGAAATGGACTGGACAACGGGGATACAGAGATTGGCATCGTTCCGGATCTGAACGCACTGGACGATCGGAATCGTGCCATAGTTGAAGAGGCTTTGGCGAGGCGGTATTTCGTTCCGTTGGTATTGTCCGTTCTCAAGATTGAAGAGCTTTTTGGCCGCTATATTTGGAACG
>JAKQFZ010000835.1 GCA_029558215.1 Candidatus Omnitrophota bacterium | reverse complement strand
TGAATTCCACATCTGAAATCAAGTGGGATTGCACTGTTCCATCAGGACAGAGTGTCACTCTCCAGTATGAGTGGGAGTACTACGTTCGTCAGTGACCCTTATCTTTGGGGCCAGTCCACATTCTCGACTCTTCTGAGAAGTGCCATCCGGGAGTCTGCAGAGCAAAGTGTATCTGTGCTTTGTTCCGGTCATTGGCAACATCTTCCGTGTACTGCCAATCGTGGATTCCAGAGGTTCCATCGAGACCGTGCAGATTCTGATAGCCCATGGACACAGCGCATCGCAGACACTTCTCAAAGGATTCATCTCTGAGAAATCCCACAATGAATCCAGCGACTGCCGAATCTCCCGAACCGGTCGCAGAGGCGATATTCTCGACCACAAAGGCGGGAGACCAGCATTCACGATCCGCCCAGTTGTCGAGCGACTCGATGCCGATGCTGGCAAGGGCAGATTTCGATGCAGTGCGGCAATAGAAACCGCGATGCCCTGATTTGAGGGCGACTACCTTGGCTCCCCAACCGAGTAGTCTGTCAGAAAGCGCTGTATAGTCGGCACCATCGAGTTTGTCTATGATATCCCCAGGCGTAGATGCAAGACGGTTGTACTTCTCTCGATCCACCATGAACAGGCTCTCTTCGATGCTGGGCAGATAGAAGTCCACATAGGGCAGGAGCCTTTCCAACATGGATGCCCAGCTCACCTTTCCGGAAGGTGAATTTGGGTCAGGCAATGCCATATCCAAAGAGGTGATTGCTCCAGTCGCCTTGACTCGCTTGAATATCTCAACCAACTGACTGCCGTCATTCTCATAGAGGTTTCTCATCAGTGGGGGATAGCCAAGATGGAATATCTTGGCGCGGGAACAGAGATCGAGATTCACATCATCAGGCCCAAAGGTGTTGTTCGTCCCCGGATTGTGAAAGAAGATTCGGTCAATACCTGGGGGCGCGATGGCAACCGTGTACGAGCTTTCCTCGCCACTGACAACATGGATGCCTTCCGTGCTCGCTACTTGAGACATCAAGCCCATAGTTGTCTGCCCAAACATGTCATCCCCCAGGCGCGTAACGAAATACACCTTCGCGCCGAGTTTTGCCATTCCAACACCCGTGTTGGAAACAGGACCTCCAAGACACACCGACGCACCACCAACAATGACCAACTTGCCAGGACGAAAGACCTCTTCGGGAGTCATTCTCTGTCTTGTGGGAAAAGATGGGATAATGTCCAGACATGCATGTCCGGCAATGAGAACATCAATATCACGTACAACAACGCTTGCCATGCCAGGAAAACCTCCAGATTCTTCAGTCCAAAGAATGCTCGCATTGGAACACGCTACGGCACGGCTGTCAAGATATCAGAATGAGGCACCGGGCAGGCAACTTCTGCGAATGAGAACGATATTGACTTTTACCGTCCATTCTCTTAAGGTGGATTTAGTGGGCTGCATCATAGTGGATGATGCAAAGAAATACAACAACAAAACTGATCGCCTCAAGGCGTAGCGATGAATGAAAGAGACTGTAAGAGTTCACGCTTCAGCGTGTCTTCTTCAAGCGCAACCTAAAGGTTGGACTCTTACGAAGATTCACGTATGCTTCATGTATCAACGTTGCCGAAGCCGTAAGGGAGCAGAGGAAATGAAAAGTATTTTCGCGATTCTTGGGAGTTTTCTGGTTTTGGTTTCTTTGGTGTGCGTGCCGTCGTCAACGTCATGGGCAGCGCCCGCGAGAAGAAGGAGGTCTATCATGGTAAGACTGGTTGTACTGGGTTTGATGGTGTCTTTGGTTGCAGCGTCCTCTGCGATTGGGGCAATTCCGCTTCAGGTGAATCACCAAGGAGTAGTGAGCGTTGGCGGGAATCTCTTCAATGGCAATGGGAATTTCCGGTTCGCACTGGTTGATCCGGACGGCGGAAACAATGTCTGGACCAATGACGGTTCGAACGTTGGCAGTACGGGCACGCCAACGAGTTCCGTGAACCTGCCCGTCATGAACGGCATCTACAATGTGAGGCTGGGCGACACGAGTTTGACAAACATGGTCGCGCTGCCCTCGACGGTCTTCGACAATGATAATATTACACTCCGTTTGTGGTTCGATGACGGGATCAACGGTGTCGAGCAAATGTCGCCCGATCACGTACTTACCAGCGCGCCATATGCTTTTCATGCAGCCAATGCAGAGACACTTGGTGGCTGCACTGCAACCGATCTCGTAGCCACGGTTCGTGCCTGGCCAACGGATACCCCAACGGCAACGCCAACTCCTGAACCGAGCATCATCATCAATCTTCCGAACAGTGTGACGATGGAAATGGTTCTCATTCCTGCTGGAAGTTTTCAAATGGGTTCGGATGACCCTGGGTGGAGTAATGCAGACGAACTTCCCGTGCATACAGTGAATATTGCCTATG
>JAKQFZ010000827.1 GCA_029558215.1 Candidatus Omnitrophota bacterium | reverse complement strand
GGGGTCGGTTGAGTCAAGTAAATATCCAGATCACTTAATGACATTGCCACCTGACCTCCCCCGGGCTTGGGGGGAGGAATCGTCCCTCTTATGCTTCCCCCCGAAGATCGGGGGGAATACAAGGGGGGGTTGAATTAGTTGGACCTATTAACAACCTCCTACCCTGTTGAGGGCCGTTCCCGTTTCAGACACCCGGAACTCTCTTCCTGATCGTCACGTTGCCGTTGGTGGTTATGGCTTTCACGTTGACATCACCGCCCTGACCGACAGAACCTCTCAGACAGGTGTCAGAGCGTTTTTCGGTTGTGACCTCAAATTCAGAGGAAACCGAACCATTCGTGGTGACAGCGTCCAACTGCCCGGAGAAATCAGGCGGCAGAACAATCGTCACGGACCCGTTGGTGCTCAGAGCACGGATGGGAGCCGCACCGGTTTCGACTTCCACTTGCACATCTCCGTTCGTGGTTAAACAGTCCGCTTCCTTCTCCAACGCGGTCATTTTCGCGGATATGTTTCCATTGGTGGTTCTCAAGTTCACAGCCCCTTTGCAGCGTTGCAGGTCAATGTTCCCGTTGGTGCTTTGTGCCGAAACGGATTGTTCCATTCCGACCACGTTCGCACTTCCGTTGGTGGTCAGCAGATGGATGGCAACAGCAGGCGGGCACGTGATGGCATACGCCACATCCACCTCAATCTGTTTGATTCCTTTAGGCTCCTCGCAGAAAATCTTCAGCGTATCGCCTTGGGCTTCAACATGCACAACCACCTGTGGGCCATACTCATCGGCTTTCTCCTGGGTGAGTGCCCGAACCACTTTGACAACATGAACCTTGATCTCCTGCGTGTCGGACGCAATGACATCGATATTCCCGTTGGTGGCCTGGGCATCGACTGTGGCGATTCCGGCTGCGGGAACTTGAAAGTCCTTCTCCTCCGTATGACTGAACTTATAGGAGGATATACATGCGGACATACAGAGACCCAGGACGATTACGACAACTGAACTGGACAGGACCGATATTTTTCGCATGAACTCCGCTCCTTTTGGCAATGGCGTGCTTTGCCT
>JAKQFZ010000824.1 GCA_029558215.1 Candidatus Omnitrophota bacterium | reverse complement strand
CCCTCAAACCGCTGTGCCCGCGTCCGATCACCTTCCACAACCTGGATCTCCACAGCAATGGTATCTCCGATTCGGAACGCTGGAATGTCCTTCTTCATCTGAGCCTTTTCAATTTCTCTGACAGCATCCATTTCAGGTCACTCTCCTTGCAAATTCGCAAACGGGGTGAAAATGTCCCAAAAACCCAGCCTTTTGTCAAGTAGTTTTGTTTCACTCCGAAAACAAACCCCAATGCCACTGGATTCAGTGAGCGCAATCAGGTTTCTCATCTGGGCGAACAAACCCCAGTGCCATCGCGGTGCGCCGAACCTTCTCATTCGCTGGATGTTTCTTGATGATCTCCCGTCCTGCACTGGATTTTGCGAGAGACAAACAGATCCGATTCAGTTCCCTCACTTGTTCCAACCGTCGAGATATCGCTTCTGAACTCATGTCAATCTTCATCAGTGATACCCCGAAGATACTCAATATCGTCTTGATCCTGACCACTCTGTCGAAGACTCTTTAGAAGGATTAGCCCTTGGGGCGACACAACCTTGAGTCGGCTGCCTTCCCACTCGACATCACAACGTCCCTTCCATGCTTCTGAATTGGCAGCACTCACATGCACCAAATCCAGAACAACTACTCTGCCACTTTCGCAGTCTATCCTTCGAAAGCGAGAAATGAAAACTTTCCCGCTCTGAAACTCCATGGGAACCCCAGTTGGCTCAAATCCCAGAACACGAAGAGTCTGATTGGCGCGATCCAGGGAGCGTTCCTCGATAAGAAGATCGATGTCCAAGGTACCACGAGGCATAGCGTAAACAGCCATCGCCAGACCGCCGCAAAGCGCGTAGTCAATCCCTTCTTCGTCAAACTTTGCTGCAATAAGCCGTAAACTCTCAACAAGATCCATCCAACGGCATCTCCATATCACAAGTTGATCACTAGGCTTCTATGCAAGCGCCCGCCAACCAATATCCTTTCGGTAGTATACCCCATCAAAGCGAATTCTGCTGACTGCTTCATAGGCCTTGCATTGCGCCGACCTCATGTCTGAACCCATGCCAACAACGTTCAATACTCTGCCACCTGACGTGATGACGTTCCCATCTTTGAGAGCCGTTCCGGCATGGAAGACAACAACGTCTGACATCTGAGCGACTTGCGACAGACCGGAGATGGGTCTGCCTTTGGGATATGAGCCGGGATAGCCTTCAGAAGCCAGGACTATTGTCAACGCGGCCCCGCCTCGCCATCGCAAGGAATGGGAAGCGAGATTTCCCTCGATACACGCAAAAGCCAGATCCACAAGATCGGATTCCAGCAGTGGCAGAATGACCTGGGTCTCCGGATCTCCGAAACGCACATTGTATTCCAAGACCTCTGGCTTCCCCTGATCAACCATCAGTCCGGCATACAGTACGCCCTTGTACGGATGTCCCTCGCTCGCCATGGCGCGAACAGTTGGCAACAGAATTGTGTCATGAACCTGTTTGAGAAAGGCCTGGTCGAATCGCGGTACCGGCGAATAGGCACCCATACCTCCTGTATTTGGCCCTGTGTCGCCATCACCAACACGCTTATGATCCTGGGCGGAAAGAAGCGAAACAACCGTCTCACCATCTGAGAGCGCAAGTACGGAAACCTCTTCCCCTTTCAGTTTCTCCTCAATGACAACCTGACGACCCGCTTCACCAACGATTCGGTCAACCATCACATCATGAAGCGCCCGCTCCGCCTCGTGCTGACTGTCGGGAACAAAAACACCTTTGCCCGCAGCCAACCCATCCGCTTTGATGACCATCTCCCTGCCACCACGGTATTGTTCAAGAAGAAAGCATCTTGCTGGTTCATACTCATCAAAAATGCCAAAAGCGGCTGTCGGAATTCCATGTCGCTTCATGATCTCCTTAGCAAAGGACTTGCTTCCTTCCAGCCGGGCAGCAGCACCACTGGGGCCAAAGGCGGGGATCCCTTTCTTCGCAAGAGCATCAACAACCCCTTCACTCAGAGGCGCTTCGGGACCGAC